>JBAXXO010000070.1:0-13275 GCA_037127855.1 Alphaproteobacteria bacterium | reverse complement strand
TGTCTTGGGTTGCACTCAATCTGAATCAGATTGAGTGCAACCCGCTCTAGCCGCGCATTCGGCTGCCGTCGGCATCAAAGAGCGGCGTCAGGTGGACCCGGGCCTTGCGCCTTTCGCCAAGAATCTCGATCTCGACCTCGGTGCCGTCGAGGGCGCGGTTGGCGGGCAGAAAGCCTTGGGCGAGGGATTTTCCCGTGAAATGGGAATAGCCGCCCGACGTGCACCAGCCGACGACAACGCCGTCGAGCCAGATAGGCTCCCATGCCACCACGTCGGCGCTGGAGGCGTCGACGATGAAGGACACCAGTTTGCGTTTGGGGCCGGTGGCCTTTTCGGCGCTGGCGGCGGCGCGGCCAATCCAGTCGGCGTCCTTGTTCCAGCGGATGAAACGATCAAGGCCGGTTTCGCAGGGGGTGTAGTCGGGTGAGAATTCGCGGCCCCAGGACCCGAACCATTTGTCCAAGCGCAGCGACATCATGGCGCGCATGCCGAAGGGGCGGATACCGTATTCGGCGCCTGCCGCCATCAGCACATCCCAAAGGTGGCGGACCGACATGTGGTCGCAGAAGATTTCATAGCCCAGATCGGCCGTGTAGCTGACACGTTGCACGATGCAATTGGCCATGCCTATGGTCATGCGACGGACATCCATGAATTTGAAATCGTCAGGGCCGACCGGACTGCGCGTGACCTTCGCCAGCACCTTGCGGGCGTTTGGCCCGGCGATCTGAAAGCCCGAGCGGCTGTCAGAGACGTTTTCGACGCTGACGCCGGCTGCGGCATTCTGTTCAAACCAGCGATAGTGCCAGCCTTGGGCGCCGTAGCTGGCGGTCAGTTGAAACTCGGTTTCGCTGAGGCATGACACGGTGAAATCGCCGATGATCTTGCCGGAATGGCCGAGCATCGGGTTCAGCGACAGACGGCCCGGCTTGGGGATGTTGCCTGCCATGATGCGGTCGAGCCAGGCGCGGGCACCGGCACCTTTGACCACATATTTGCCGAAGTTCTGCAATTCGTTGATACCGACGCTGTCGCGGACGGCCATCACCTCTTGCCGCGTCGCCTCCCACGCATTGGAACGTTTGAAGGTGGGAAACTCGTAGGCGGCCTCGCCGGGCAGGGCGTAGTAATTGACCACTTCCAGCCCGTATTGCTGGCCCCAGACCGCGTTCAGGCCGCAGTTGGTGTCGTACATCGGCGAGGTGCGGAAGGGCCGGGCGGCAGGGCGCTCTTCGTTGGGGTAGCCCACGGAAAAGCGCATCTGGTAGTTTTCGATGACCTTGGGCACCGTATAGCCCGGCGTCGTCCAGGTGCCAAAGCGCGAGACGTCAAAGCCGCGGGGGTCGCGTTCGACCTCGCCGTGGATGATCCATTGTGCAAGGCTTAGGCCCATGCCGCCGCCTTGGGAAAAGCCCGCCATGACGGCGCAGGCCGACCAGTAGTTGCGCAGGCCTTGCACAGGGCCGATCAGCGGGTTGCCATCGGGGGCAAATGTGAAGGGGCCATGGATCACCCTTTTGACGCCGGAACGTTCCAGCACCGGAAAGCGGCGATAGGCGAAGTTGACCGAATCTTCGATCTTGTCGAATTGCTCGTTCAGCAGTTCGTGGCCAAACCCCCAGGGCGTGCCATCGACTGACCACGGCTCGCAAGGTTTTTCATAAAAGCCGATGCACAGACCGCGCCCCTCTTGCCGCAGATAGCTTTCGCCGCCGGGATCCATGACATGGGGAAATTCGCGGCCCTTGTCGAGATAGGCGACGATTTCGGGGATGTCGTCGGTGACCAGATATTGGTGCGCCATCGGCAGAAGTGGCAGGTAAACGCCAGCCATCGCCGCGATCTCGCGCGCCCAAAGACCGCCTGCATTGACAAGGTGTTCGGCGATGATCGTACCCTTTTCGGTCACGACCTGCCATGTGCCGTCGGGCAGCGGGTTCGTCTCAACCACACGGTTGTGCAGCACGATCTCGGCCCCGCCCATGCGCGCGGCCTTGGCATAGGCATGGGTGGTTCCGGAGGGGTCGAGATGGCCATCGAGCGGGTCATAGAGCGCGCCGATGATCCCATGCGTGTTCACCAACCCGTCGGTCATGTCGTGAACTTCGCGCGGGGTCAGGATGGCGGTGTCTAGGCCCATATAGCGGTGCTTGGCGCGTTCGGCCTTGAGTTGGTCAAAGCGTTCGCTCGTATCGGCCAGTGTTATTCCGCCGACATGGTGCAGGCCGCAGGACATGCCTGTGATCGCCTCCAGTTCCTTGTACAGGCGGATGGTATAACCCTGCAGGGCCGCCATGTTGGTGTCGCCGTTTATCGTGTGAAACCCGCCAGCCGCGTGCCACGTGGACCCCGAGGTCAGTTCGGATCGTTCGACGAGCATGACATCGGACCAGCCCAGTTTTGTCAGGTGATACAGAACCGAACAGCCGACGACACCGCCGCCGATGACCAGAACGCGGGTATGGGTTTTCATGAAATGTCCTTCACCTGACGATTTGGCACAGGGATACAGCAGGGCAGCCCGGTTTCACGCCAGAAGGCGACATTTTGCGTCGCGGATGTTCTGCACGCTGTGGCCGTGGCGGGATGCAACGTCCGCCCGTCGGGCTATTTCTCGGGCAACAGGCCACGCGGGCTGAACCGCAGGACCAAGAGCAGCGCCACGCCCAACACCAACAGGCGCAGTTGCGACCCAAGGTCGTTCAGATGGTCTTTCAGCGGTCCGGCCGCCATCTGGTCGGTGATGGCCCCCATCACCAGCGGGCCGACATTATCGACGATCAGCCACAGCCAGCCGACCAGCAAGCCGCCCAGAACGGCACCCCAGTTGCTGCCCGACCCGCCGACGATGACCATGATCCAGATCAGAAAGGTAAAGCGCAGCGGCGAATATTCGCCCGGCACCAGTTGGCCTGACATCGAGGTCATCATGGCGCCGGCCAGACCCACCACGGCCGACCCCAGGATGAAGATGATCAGATGCCGGCGAGTGACATCTTTGCCCATCGCGGCCGCGGACACCTCGTTGTCGCGGATGGCGCGCATCATCCGGCCCCAGGGCGAGTTCAGTGCCCGTTCCAGCAACCAGATCAACACCAGCAGAATTGCGCCGAACATTGCCATGTAGATCAGTTGCACCAGAATGGTCGAGGCGGTGACCGGCGACAGGCCCCAACTGGTGCACAGGTGCAAAAACCAGCTTTCTTGTTGCAGGTCGACCTCATAGGGCACCGGCCATGGTCGCGGCAGATGGATGAAGTTCTTGACGCCGCGTGCCATCCAATCCTCGGATTTCATCGCGGTGATGACGATTTCGGCGATGCCCAGGGTGGCAATCGCGAGATAATCCGCCCGCAAGCCAAGTGCGGTTTTCCCGATGGCCCAGGCGGCAAGGGCGGCAAAGGCGCCGCCGATCGGCCAGGCCCACAGCGAATTCAGCCCAAAACCACCGATATTGCCACGCGTTGCAGGATCGAACGCCTCGACCGCCGCAACGCCGGTGTCAAAGACATAACGGTACAGGAAAAACCCGCCGATCATCACGGTCGCCATGACAAGGCTACGCAGACGCCCCGGGGCCATGGTTTTCCATGTGCCGACCGCGATGGCAATCACCGCGATGGCAATGGCAAGGCCGCCCAATATCTGCCAACCGCCCGCCGAAAACGCCTCGGGCACCGGTTCGCCCGAGACGATCACGACCGCCAGACCGCCCAAGGCGACCGATCCCATGATCCCGGTCGAGAACAGACCCGCATAGCCCCATTGCATGTTGACGCCCAGGGCCATGATGGCCGACAGGATGCCGATGTTCAGGGTGAACAGACTGACATTCCACGACAGCAGAAACCCGGTCGCGACAAACAGCAGACCCACGGCAGCAAACAGGGTGACGGCGCGGTTCATGTCATTTCCCCTTGAACAGCCCGGTGGGCATGAACAGCAGCACGATGATCAGGATCGAGAAGCTGACGGCAAATTTGTAATCGGTGGACAGCAGTTGCATCAGGCCATCGGGCGCCCAATCGGCGGGCAAGACATAGGTCAGGACCTTTTTCCACGCATAGGTGACAACCACCTCGGAAAACGCGACCACATAGGCGCCCGCAACCGCCCCCATGGGCGAGCCCAGGCCGCCCACGACGGCGGCGGCAAAGATCGGCAGCAGCAGCTGGAAATATATGAAGGGACGAAACGACTTGTCCAACCCATACAGCGTGCCCGCGATGGTGGCCAGGGCGGCAGCGATGATCCAGGTGATTTGCACGACACGCTCGGGGTTGATGCCCGACAGCAGCGCCAGATCCTCGTTATCGGAAAAGGCGCGCATGCTTTTGCCGGTTCGGGTTTTCTGCAAGAACCAGAACAGGGCGGCCATGGTGATGAATGCGGTCACGACCGTCACCGCCGTCGTCGTCTTGATTGCCAAACCTTCGGCAAGACCGGTCCAATCCTTGAACTGCTGCGCGCCGATGACAAAGCGTGCCCCGTCCGAGAAGTTTTGCTCTTGCACCCCGATGATCGCCCGCACCACGCCGTTCATCACGAACATGACCCCAGCCGAGACGATGACAAAGATGATCGGCTTGGCCTTTTGGGTGCGGTAGAATTTATACACCACCCGGTCGGTGAAAAGCACCAGCGCTGCCGTGGCGGCAATGCCCACGGGCAGGGCAAGCAGGGCGGTGGGCAGCGGGCCAAACCCTATGCCCGCGGCCTGCAATCCCCATGTCGTCCAGATCACCACGGCCGTGCCAAACGCCATGGTGTCACCCCAGGCGAAATTGGAGAACCGCAGGACGGCAAAGATCAGCGTCACGCCAAGCGCCCCGATGGCGAGTTGCGAGCCGTAAGACAGGGCCGGGATGAAGACGAAGTTCAGGAACGCGACGAGGGCGTTGAGGAAGTTCATGGCTGCTCGCCCTTTTGCGCGGTCCAGCGGATGACCTGGTCTGCGGGCTTATGGGGCTTGGAAAGGACAGCCTCACCCCAGGGCTGACGGCTGATCATGCCAATCTCGCCAATGACGTCGACGGACACCACTGTGGTCATGGCGGTGTCGGGCAACAAAGGATGGCTCAGGATCGCCAGGATGGGCAACGGTGGAAAGTCATCCTGGGGCCAAACATGGGCCCGTGCTTCACTCTTGAAACTGCGGATTTCCGCTGCAAAGCCTGCGACCCTCGGATCCTGAACGGGTCTGAAACTGCATTTGATTCTTGCCAGATCAGGCATTGCCTTGACATAGTCTTGTCCGGCCCGTGCTGCGGAACACAGCGATATGGCCAAATGCCCGGTGGCGAAGGAGACTGGGCGCATTTCCTCAGCCCCCAAGAAACGAACGGCGGACTTCGGGATCGGCCAACAGGGCCGCCCCGGAGTCGGTGAAACGGTTGGTGCCCTGCACCAGAACATAGCCCTTGTTGGCGATTGCCAGCGCCTGACGGGCATTTTGCTCCACCATCAGGATCGAGATGCCGGTGCGGGCGATTTCGATGATCCGGTCGAACAACTCGTCCATGACGATGGGGCTGACGCCCGCCGTGGGTTCGTCCAGCATCAGGACCTGCGGCTGGGTCATCAGCGCGCGGCCCACGGCGACTTGCTGACGCTGCCCGCCCGACAATTCTCCCGCCGCTTGATGGCGCTTGGCCTTGAGGATGGGGAACAGGTGATAAATCTGCTCCATCGTGGAGTGGATGTCGTCAAAACGCAGGAAAGCACCCATTTCCAGGTTCTCCTCGACCGTCATCGAGGTAAAGATATTCTGGGTCTGGGGCACGAAAGCCATGCCCTTGGCCACGCGGGCCTGCGGGCTGAGCCGGGTGATATCCTCGCCATTCAGCCTCACTGTCCCGCCGCGCAGGGGCAGCATCCCGAACACCGCCTTCATCGCAGTGGATTTGCCGGCCCCATTCGGGCCGACGATCACGGCAATATCGCCCTTGTTCACGGCGATGGTGCAGCCATGCAGAATATCCGTGGCCCCATAGCCACCGGTCATGGCCTCGCCGATCAAGAAAGGCTCAGACATGCGATGACCCCGCCCTGTTCGGCCCATTTGTGTCTGGCCTATTCATCTTTTCACAAATATCCCGGGGTTCGGGGCAGCGCCCCGAAGGGCGGTCAAAGCTGCGGGCCTTAGCCATGGGCCACCACCTTGTTCTTCAACCCGGTGCCCAGATAGGCCTCGATCACGCGTTCGTCATTCTTGACCTGATCGACGGTGCCCTTGGCCAGAACGCGGCCCTCGGCCATCACGATCACCGGGTCACACAGACGGGCGATGAAATCCATGTCATGTTCGATGACGCAAAACGTATAGCCGCGTTCCTTGTTCAGCCGCACGATGGCATCGCCGATCGTGTTCAGCAGCGTGCGGTTCACACCTGCCCCGACCTCGTCCAGAAACACCACCTTGGCATCGACCATCATGGTGCGCCCCAGTTCCAGCAGTTTCTTCTGCCCACCGGATATGTTGCCGGCTTTTTGATCGGCGAGGTGCGAAATGGTCAGAAAGTCAAGAACTTCATCGGCCCTAACACGCAAGGCACGCTCCTCGGCGGCCACGACGCCGCGGCGAAAGCACGCGTTCCACAGGCTTTCGCCCGCCTGCCTGCCGGGTACCATCATCAGGTTTTCGCGCACCGTCATCGACGCGAATTCATGCGCGATCTGAAAGGTGCGCAGCAGGCCCTTGCCGAACAGCACATGCGGCGGCAGGCCGGTGATATCCTCGCCGTCCATCATGACCCGCCCCGATGTCGGCGGCAGTCGGCCTGCGATCACATTGAACAATGTGGTCTTGCCCGCGCCATTTGGCCCGATCAGGCCGGTGATCGACCCGGTTGCGATGTCCAAAGACGCGCCATCAACGGCACGAAAGGCGCCGAAATGCCGATGCATGTCCTCGACGACGATCATCTTGTCCCCGCCTCGTTGCCAGTCTGCCAGCTTTTGTGCCTTTGCGGCAACCTGTGCAGTCATGATACGACACGGCCCGGAGTGGAACCCCGGGCCATGCCAACAGATCAGATCAGCTTCAACGGAACTTGACGGTTTCGTACTTGCCGTCCTTGATCACGAACTCCTTGTAGCGGCCAGCGGATTCGCCGGGGCCGATCAGGGTCACGCCCGAGGCACCGTCATAGTCCACGGCCTTGCCAGCGGCGATAAGTTCCATCGCATGGCCCAACTGGCCCGGCAGGATCTTTTCGCCCGAGCCATCTGCCGGGCCGTTCGCGATTTCCAGAACCTTGTCCTTGTAGACCTTGGGATCGGTGGAATTGGCCGCTTGCATCGCCAGCATGATCAGGGCCGCCGCGTCGTAGCTTTCCATCGTATAGGGCGAGGTGGCATCATAGGCGGGCGAGGCGGCCTTGCCCATGTCTGCCAGAATGGCAGCACCGGCCGAATCCGACTGTGCAACCTGACCATAAGACCCGTCCAGCGCGGGACCGATGGCTGCGGGCAGGCTGTCGCCCACCATACCGCCCGGCAGGCCGAATTTGCTGAAGGCGCCCGAATCGAGCGAGGCTTGAATGATGCCCTTGCCGCCCTGGTCTAGATAACCGGCCACGACCAGCAAGTCGCCGCCTGCAGCAGCCAAAGCCGCCACTTCAGCCGAATAGTCCGACTTGCCGTCTTCATGGGCGACGTTGATCGTCACCTTGCCGCCGACCTTTTCGAACGAGGTTGCAATCGCCTCGGCCAGCCCCTTTCCATAGTCGCTGTTGGAATAGGTCAGTGCGATAGATTTCACGCCATGTTCGGTCAGCACATCCGCCATCACTTCGCCTTCGCGCGCGTCAGACGGGGCCGTGCGGAAGAACAGGCCGTCATCCTCCGCCGTGGTCAGGGCAGGCGAGGTGGCGGAAGGCGAAATCATCACCATGCCATTCGGACGCGCCACGTTTTGCAGCACGGCACCCGTCACGCCCGAGCAGTCGCCGCCGACGATCCCCTTGACGCCATCCGCTGTGACCATCTTGGTGGCGGCCGTCTGCGCCACGGCAGCATCGGTGCAGGTGTCGTCGCCGCGCGAGGACACGAAAGTCCAGCCATTCAGCGCCTTGCCAGAGGCATTGACCTCGGCCATCGCGGCTTCGGCGGCATTCGCCATGTGACCGGTCAAAGATTCGATCGGGCCGGTGAAGCCGATCAGAATGCCGATCTTGACGTCGTCAGCCGAGGCGGCACCCGCGATCAAAGCAGTGGCGGCCGAGGCCAGTAGCAGCTTTTTCATTGTTAACTCCCTTGTTAGGCATTTGGTCCTGCCTTCGAACCTAATGTGGCTGCAAACAAAAGAAAAGCGGTTTGGCGACCTATGCAGCGCCGAGAACAGCATGGACGGGATTTCATGACCTTGCGTCATGCATGGCAAGACGTCCCGTTAATGTCGATATTCGGCATAGGGTCTTGACGCAAAAGCGGGTCATTGCCATGTCTTGGTGCGAAGCGGTGTCAAAGGAACCCCGATGCGTAACCTGTCTGCCTTGCTGATGGCCCTGACTGTCGCCCTGTCGCTGGGAGCGGCTCCAGCGATGGCCGATAATGTGTTTGGCGCCATCGCCTTTTCGGCCTCGACCGGCAAGTTCGGTTGGGTCAAGAACACCGCCGATAAGGTCGCCGCCCAATCCGAGGCTGTGGCGCAATGCGGTGTCGAGGATTGCGCGACGATCGTCACTTTTCCCAACTGTGCGGCCATCTCGGTCGGCGACGGATTCGGCATGGGGTTTTCGGCCGACACCTCGCTTGCCAAGGCCGAGGAAACCGCTTTGACGCAGTGTGACGGGTTTACCACCAATTGCATCATCTCGGCCTCGTTGTGCAATGACTAGAGCGCGTTGGGTCGGGTGAGGTTCATCTGACCCGACCCAACGCGCAACATTCCGAGCGGCTTGCCTGTCTTGGTTTGCACTCAATCTGACTGAGATCGCGTGCAACCCGCTGTAGCGGTTGGTGTCATTTGCCATCTGCATATGCGGCAATGCCATTGACGTCGAGACTGTTGCCAAAGGCGAGGTTGAGATTTAGGGAATGACGTTTCGTCGCGCGCTGTCACGGACGCCTTGTGTTTGATGGCGACGCCATGCGGGGCGGCAGCGCATCGCGTGTGGGGTTAGGTGCGAGGTGGCGATGCTGCGCTGCTCGACACGGCTAGCGCTCGAAACGGGTGGCATTGCGCTTGCGGCGCAGGGTTGGGTCTTGTCCTGCCGCACCATCAATGCGCAACATCATCAGACGTGATGTTTGCCCAAGGCCGGGTCAATGTCGCCCGGCATCAGGTTCAGTGCCGTGCAGAGAACTGCTTGGCGCATGGCGCGTCGTTCACAAGGAAAATGACATGATCCAGCCCGAGCAGATTTCGAGCGGCTTGAGGGGATTTGGCATGGCAACCTGCTGTGGAGCCATCGCGTGTGGTCCATCCAATACGGGCCTAATCTGCTTTTCAAGTGCAAGGCCCCGTGCTAGCAGAGCGCGCAAGATCTGTGCCCGAGACATTGGCCCCGCAGAGTCAGATGACATGCCTATTCAACCGGAGACTTCACATGACCAACGAACGCACCCTTTCGATCATCAAACCTGACGCCACCCGCCGCAACCTGACCGGCAAGATCGTCGCCAAATTCGAGGATGCGGGCCTGCGCGTCGTGGCGAGCAAGCGCGTCCATCTGACCGCCGCCCAAGCCGGTGAGTTCTATGCCGAGCACAAAGAGCGTGGATTTTACGCCGAGTTAGTGGCGTTCATGGCCTCCGAACCCGTCGTTGTTCAGGTTCTGGAAGGCGACGGTGCCATTGTGAAGAATCGCGAAGTTATGGGCGCCACCGATCCGGCCGCAGCGGCGGATGGGACGGTTCGCAAGGATTTCGCCCTGTCAAAGGGTGAAAACTCGGTGCACGGTTCAGACAGCCCGGCAGCGGCAGCGCGTGAGATTTCGTTCTTTTTCTCGGGTTTAGAACTGGTCGGCTGAGGCTGATTTCGGCCTTGGCGGTATGGATCGCCAAGGCCCTTTCCAAAAGCATCGAGAGATGGATACCAACTAAAAACGGTTTGCAAAGAAGTGCTGATGATTTTGATTGCCCCGAAACCAAGCTTTTTCCATAGCATGTCGGGCTGGGTCGATTAGGGCCAGCAAGACCGATAAAGTGGTTACCAGCATTTTGGCTGAGCGTTTGACAGGCCGAGCGAACCACCTGCGCCCTGGATGAACCCCGATCCTCAACCCAGCCGATCCGAACATGAGACCGAACCGATGCCCCACTTCAAAGAGCGTAAACGGAACGCCGAGGTCGACGTCAAGGGTGAGACGCGTTCCAATGCCACACAGGCTTGCACCACCGATCCTCAGCCGCTACCCGACGAGAAATCTGCCGGCACGGGCGCGGTGCTGTGCTGGATGGGGCAGGCGTGGATGGAGAACCGGCATGGTTTTGTCGTTCAAGGCGATCTGACCCAGGCTCTCTCTCGGCAAATGCAAGCATTTGCCTGCCGGACAACCGACGGACGACCCGGCACGACGGTCATGCCTTATCCATCAAGCACCGCAAAGGGATCGAGGGGGCCGTCGGTTGGGCCAAGACAGTCGGCGCAATGGTACAAACGGTGTATCGCGGCATAGCACGGCTGCGCCGCCGCTTCATCCTGACGATGGCCGCAAACAACCTCGCCCGACTGCCCATCGCCCGACTGCCCATCGCCCGACTGCCCAGACTGCTGGCCGCGCAACATTGAAGACGCGCCTTGGGCACCCACACCCCCCGCGTCAAAGCGCCTGTCGATGAACGCCCCCGCCCTACAGGAGCGAAACCGTTCCAGTCCGGCGACCAATTCAGCAGCCTGATAGGTGAATCGTTGGGGATTCCCCTTTTGGCGGAATTCTGATTCAGGATGGAGGCCGGGTAGGAAGGCCAGCCCTCATGACGAAACCGCTTGCGATGGACATTCGGACGGGCGTGATGGCGCGGACAGTCGCCCAGGCCTTGGGCGTTGCGCCGTCGAGCGTGGTGACGTGGTCGGAGCGCAGGCGGATGACGGGCAGCGCCGCGCCGGTCAAGATCGCGGGTCACGTGCCGCGCAAGATCAGGGGGGCCGAGGCGGACTGGCTGCGCGCCCGGATGGGGGAGGGTGACTTCACCTTCTCACAGCGGCGAGGGACGGATCTGGATCACGCTGGCCATTTGAAGGACCGAGTTAGAGCGGATTGCACTCAATCTCAATCAGACAGAGTGCAACTGAATCAGACGGCGTGCAATCCGCTCCAGCTAGAGCGAGTTGCGTTCAATCAGGTTCACCTGATTGAACGCAACTCGCAACATTACCAACGACTTGCCTGTCTTGGGTTGCACTCAATCTGAATCAGATTGAGTGCAACCCGCTCTAGACCTGGCAACGCAGCCGGGTGCATGTCATGCGAATTGCCCCGGCAAATGCTGGCAAGAGCGTCACAAGGGTCGTCTCGGCCTTCATCGCCACGGCCTTTGCCCAAGACGACGCGCAGGACCCAAGATCCGCAAAGTGATCACCCTGATGGAGACCACCGAGAACGCCGTGCTTACCTATAAGGGTTTTCCCATCGTCATGCCCGCGGCACTCTCAAGCGCATGATCAGACCCGATATTGCCCTTATCGAGTTCACAAAACGAAGCCAGATCACGTCATCAGACATGATCAATATTCATCTGACTTCCCGCGTGGTTTAACGTTTCATTGACCCATTAAGCATAGACTCAGAAAGATTTTTTCAGAAGGACATGCTGGATGAAGGTATCATCTCTAATCGGTGTTGTAGCCGGGTCGCGGACCGAAAAGTTGCAGATCTTGACCCAGACCATGGCAGGCGGCGCGACATCGGCCCATAGGGGTGGCGGGTTCCCCGTCACACGCCCGGAAGTCATGGCCCCACCACCACTCGCCTCATCGTTCGGCGGGGCCGATCCGCGCGCCATGATCGAGGTGCTGATGCAGATGATAGACCGGGATGAAGACGAAAAACTGTCGCCGGGCGAGGTAGATGCGTTGACTGAGGGTGGCCTGCTGGCACGCAGCCTTGCCGTGATCGATGGCAGTGGTGATGGCGCATTGAACGGCGATGCGGTCCTGCCGCCAGATGGTCTTGCCATGACGCGGAGGGCGAATTTCGCCTCCGTGCCGAACAGGTCCGCGGCCGCGACGGTTGCGATCGACCCGGCCGGCCTTGCATCCGGCGCGCTGCCGGGGGTCGGCCACGATCCGGCAACCATGATCGAGGCGATGGTCATGTCACGAGTCGCGCCTGCATCGCCCGAAGATGTCACGTTGCGGTCCAACGCCGCCCAACAGGCCTACAAGCTGCGATAGCCTGACAGCGGGTTAAATGTCGGGCGTCGTAAAACTGTCTTGGTCTGGCACCTGCGGGACTTGTCAGACGGCGCGACTTCCTGCATTCAGGGAATATGAACGTTCGCTTGAAAGCCCTTTCCGTACATCTTCTGACCGCCTCGGGGGCTGTGCTTTCGATGTTTGCCATGCTGTCGGCGGTCGAAGAACAGTGGAGCATGATGTTCCTGTGGCTGGTCGTGGCCTTGATCGTGGACGGGATCGACGGGCCGCTGGCGCGGCGCTACGATACCACGACGAACTGGCCGAACTACGACGGCGTCTTGATGGACCTGATCGTCGATTACCTGACGTATGTGTTCATTCCGGCCTATGCCCTGTTCAAATCCGGCATTCTGGATGGCTGGACGGGATGGTTGGCGATCATCGTGATCGTCTATGGATCGGTGGTCTATTTTGCCGACACGCGCATGAAAACCAAAGACAAAAGCTTTTCCGGCTTTCCAGCGTGCTGGAACATGGTGGTGCTGGTGCTGTTCGCAACCCGACCGCCGACCTGGGCCGTGTTGCTGATCGTCGCGCTGCTGACAGTGACCATGTTCCTGAACCTGAAATTCGTCCACCCGACCCGGACCCAACGCTGGCACCGGCTGAACCTGACGGCGGCCATGTTGTGGCTGATCTTTGCGGCATGGTCCGCAAGCCTTGATTTTCAAGAGGGGCCGCTGGTCCAATGGGGGCTGATCGCCACCTCGCTGTATCTGTGTCTTGCCGGAATCGTGCAAGAACTGTTCCCGGCTAAGCATAAGGGCCGCGTCGTCTGAGCGTCGACACGATCATCGCGTGACTTTGCATCCGACAAACCCGCGCTTTTGACGTGCCCCGCCAGCGAGATAGAGGGCTAAGCCGTCAGTCAGACCCCGTGCCAGCCTGATCCGGACGGGTCTTGGATGGAT
>JBAXXO010000069.1:0-13327 GCA_037127855.1 Alphaproteobacteria bacterium | reverse complement strand
GTTGCGTTGGGTCAGCTTCACCTGACCCAACGCAACTTGCAACATTCCCAATGGCTTGACTGTCTTGGAGACTGCGAAAATGACGACTGATATGCAGTACAAGACAACACGCCGGGGTCGCTGGCAATCCTTTTCCCAACCCCAACCGTCCGCGCGATGGGCCCTGATGAACGGGCGCTGTTCACGGCTCCGCCTTTTTCAGTTAGCAGCCTTATTCGGCCGCCGTCTTGTAACTGTCCATCGGGGGGCAGGTGCAAATCAGGTTGCGGTCGCCGTGGACATTGTCGACCCGCCCCACAGGTGGCCAGTATTTGTCGACCCGAAAGGCACCGGGCGGAAAGCAGCCCTGTTCGCGAGGATATTTGCGCGTCCAGTCGGCCACCAGATCCTCGACCGTGTGGGGGGCGTGGCGCAGGGGGCTGTCGTCGGCTGCGATCTCGCCGGTCTCGACCGCGCGGATTTCGGCGCGGATGGCGAGAAGGGCGGTGATGAAGCGGTCGATCTCGGCCTTGGTTTCGGATTCGGTCGGTTCGACCATCAGGGTGCCAGCCACAGGCCAAGACATGGTGGGCGCGTGAAAGCCGTTGTCAATCAGCCGTTTGGCGATGTCATCCACCGTCACGCCGACCGCGGCGAAGGGGCGGGTGTCGAGGATGCATTCATGCGCCACGCGGCCCTTGTTGCCCATGAACAGCACAGGATAGGCCCCGCGAAGCCGGGCGGCGATGTAGTTCGCATTCAAGATCGCGACGCGGGTGGCCTGTGTCAGCCCCTCGCCGCCCATCATCAGGCAATAGGCCCAAGAGATCAGCAAGATGGAGGCTGAGCCATAGGGGGCCGCACTGACGGCCCCGGCATCACCGGCGCCACCCGTTTCGCAATGGCTGGGCAGGTGGGGGGCGAGATGGGCCTTGACGCCGATCGGCCCCATGCCGGGGCCGCCGCCACCGTGCGGGATGGCAAAGGTCTTGTGCAGGTTCAGGTGGCTGACATCGCTGCCGATGGCACCGGGTTTGACCAGCCCGACCATGGCATTCATGTTCGCGCCGTCGAGATAGACCTGACCGCCATGTTGATGCGTGATGTCGCAGATGGTGCGAACGGTTTCCTCAAACACGCCATGGGTCGAGGGATAGGTGATCATGCAGGCCGCCAGATCGTCGCCCGCAGCCGCCGCCTTGGTGCGAAAATCCTCGATGTCGACATCGCCATTCGGCATACCACCGACCACGACCACGGTCATCCCGGCCATCTGGGCGCTGGCGGGATTGGTGCCATGGGCCGAGACCGGGATCAGGCAGACCCTGCGATGGCCCTGCCCACGCGCCCGGTGATAGGCCTGTATCGTCATCAACCCGGCATATTCGCCCTGCGCGCCGCTGTTGGGCTGCATGGAAAACGCGTCATAGCCGGTGATGTCGCACAGTTTCACCGCCAGATCGTCAATCGCCTCGTGATAGCCTGCAGCCTGATCGGCGGGACAGAACGGGTGCAGGGCGGAAAACTCGGGCCAGGTGATCGGCATCATCTCGGCGGCCGCGTTCAGCTTCATCGTGCAAGACCCCAGCGGGATCATCGAGCGGTCCAGCGCCAGATCGCGGTCCGACAGGCGGCGCATGTAGCGCATCATCTCGGACTCGGCGCGGTTCATGTGAAAGACCGGGTGGGTCATGAAATCGGTCTTGCGCAGCAGAGCCTCGGGAAAGGACAGCTCGGCGCGGTGCGGCGGCACACCGTCGATGCCGAACGTGCGCAAGACCCGGATCAGCACGCGTTCGTCGGTGGTTTCATCCAGCGAGATGCCGACATGGGTCAGGCCGATCTTGCGAAAGTTCAACCCCTCGGCGCGGGCGGCGGCGAGGATGCCGGCCTGACCGACGCCGACCTCGACCGTGATCGTATCAAAAAAAGCCCTTGGTTGCACCACGGCCCCGGCGGCGCGCAGCGCGCGCGACAGGCGATTGGCCATGAAATGCACCCGTTCGGCAATCGCGCGCAGACCCTTGGGCCCATGAAAGACGCCGTACATGCTGGCCATCACGGCCAGCAGCGCCTGCGCAGTACAGACGTTGGAGGTCGCCTTTTCGCGACGGATATGCTGTTCGCGGGTTTGCAGCGCCAACCGGTACGCCTTGTTGCCGCGCGCGTCGATCGACACGCCGACAATCCGCCCCGGCATCGCGCGCTTATACTCATCCTTGCAGGAGAAAAACGCGGCATGCGGCCCGCCATAGCCCATCGGCACGCCGAAACGCTGGCTGGAGCCCACTGCGATGTCGGCCCCCATGGCACCCGGTTCCTTGATCAGGCACAGCGCCAGCAGGTCGGTCGCCACGATGGCGATGGCCTTGGCCGCATGCAAAGCCGCGATTTCGGGCGTAAAATCGCGCAGATCGCCATGGGTGCCGGGATATTGAAAGATCGCGCCGAATACGGCCAAGGGGGCCAGATCGGCGACCGGGCCGACAATCACCTGAATGCCGAGCGGCTGGGCGCGGGTGCGGATCACGGCGATGGTCTGGGGATGGCAGTCTTGATCGACAAAAAAGCCGCGCGCCTTTGATTTGGCGCAGCGTTCGGCCATGGTCATCGCTTCGGCCGCCGCTGTCGCCTCGTCCAGCAGGCTGGCATTGGCAACCGGCAACCCGGTCAGATCGGCCACCATGGTCTGATAGTTCAGCAAGGCCTCCAGCCGGCCTTGGGCAATTTCGGGCTGATAGGGGGTATAGGCGGTGTACCAGGCCGGGTTTTCAAGGATGTTGCGCTGGATCGCGGGCGGGGTGAAGGTGCCGTAATAGCCCTGACCGATCAGGCTGGTCATCACCCGATTGCGGCCCGCCACTTGGCGCATCCGCGCCAGCAGGTCCTGTTCGGACAAGGGGGCCCATGTCAGCGGTTCGGCCTGACGGATCGAGGCGGGGACGGTTTCGGCGATCAGCGCTTCCAGATCGGGCACGCCCACGGATTGCAACATCTGCGCCATCTCATCCGGCGAGGGGCCGATATGGCGGCGGTTGGCAAAGTCATAGGGGTTGTAGTCGACGGGCACAAAAGCCATGGGGTCACCTTTGCCGAAAGCGTGGAGGGATTCTTCTTTGACGTGTCAGGCGATCAGGTCGTTGTATTCATCCTCGTCCATGAAGGCATCCATCACCTTTAGGTCATCGACCTTGATCTTGAAAAACCATGCAGCTCCCATCGGATCCTCGTTCACCAGACCGGGATTGTCGACCAAGGACTCGTTCACGGCCACGATCTCGCCCGTGACCGGGGCCGCGATGTCAGAGGCGGCCTTGACGCTTTCGATCACCACGACCTCATCGCCCTCGGTCACAAGGGTTTCAACCTCGGGCAGTTCGACAAAGACGACATCGCCCAACTGGGTGGCGGCATGTTCGGTGATGCCAACGACGACATGGTCGCCCTCGACACGCAGCCATTCATGGTCTTCGGTGTATTTCATCACGGGATCCTCAGCGCTTGTAGGTGGTGGGGTGAAAGGGCATGGCGACGACGGTGACCGGCTGCATCTTGCCACGCAGATCGGCCATAAGGACGGTGCCAAGGGTGGCATGGGCGGCGGTGACATAGCCCATGGCGATTGGGGCGGCGACCGACGGGCCATAGCCGCCCGAGGTGATGAGGCCGACCTCGGCCTCGTTTGCGTAAAGCCGGGTGCCGTCACGCATGGGGGCGCGGCCCTCGGGGCGCAGGCCGACGCGCAGGCGGGCGGGGCCGGTGGCGAGTTCGTGCAGGATGCGGGCCGCCCCCAGAAAGCCGCCGGCGCGGTCACCACCGGCGCGGCGGGGCTTGGAGATGGCCCAAGTCAGCCCTGCCTCGACCGGGCTGGTGGTGGTGTCGATATCGTGGCCATATAGGCACAACCCAGCCTCTAGCCGCAGCGAATCGCGTGCGCCAAGGCCTGCGGGCATGACTTCGGGCTGGTGCAGCAGCGCCTCGGCAAAGTCGCGCAGGGCGGTCTGCGGCACCGAGATTTCAAAGCCATCCTCGCCGCTATAGCCCGAGCGCGAGACCCACAGTGCCACGCCGCCCCAGTCAAGGATGGCGGCATCCATGAAGCGCATGGCGGCAACGGCGGGCACGAGACGGCCAAGGGCAGCCCCGGCCAGTGGCCCTTGCAGGGCCAGCAGGCCGCGGTCGGTGACCGGAACGACGTCACAGGTGTCTGACAAACCGGCGGTCATATGGGCGAGGTCGGCGGCCTTGCAAGCGGCATTGACCACGACAAGGATATGGTCGCCACGGTTGGCGAACATCAGATCGTCCAGAATGCCGCCGGTGGCATTGGTGAACATGCCATAGCGTTGTCGGCCAACGGCAAGGCCCAGCACATCAACCGGCATCAGCGTCTCAAACGCGCGGGCGGTGTCGGCATAGGTGACGCGCGGCCGCAGAATGACCTGCCCCATATGGCTGACATCGAACAGGCCCGCCGCCTGGCGGACCCGCAGGTGTTCCTTCAGCACACCTGCCGGATAGTGTAGCGGCATGTCATAGCCCGCAAAGGGCACCATCCTGGCACCCAGTGCCAGATGCAGATCCCGCAAGGCCAATTGCAACAATTCAGGCAAATTCCAACCCCCCAAGCTAGGTAGGGTGGGTATCAACCCACCGCTGTCCTCGCCCCCTCTGTCCTTGCCCTGCCGCGTTGCCGCCGGCGGGGCGCCTGAGATCGTTATCCCTTCGGCGGGTGCAAAAACACCACTCTCCAGAGTTTCGGTGCCAGAGCGGTTCTTGGGGCCTGAGAGTTTACCGGGGCGGTTGCTCCTTCGGCACCAGCGGGGCTGGATTCTCCCGAACTGACGTCATCAGATTACAGGCGGGTGGGGGCGCAAGGCAAGCGGAAAGGCGGGCAGTCATGCGCCCCATGTGCGGTCCAGCAAGGCAAGCCAGTTTTCGTGGCACAGTTTGCGCATCAGCGCCTGACCATAGCCGTGATCCAGCATCGCCTGTTGCAGCGCGGGCAAGCCTGTGACGTCCGTGATGCCGCCGGGCACGGTGGCACCGTCGAAATCCGATCCCATGCCCAGGTGATCCTCGCCCAGATGATCCAGCAGGTGGTCCAGATGGGCCAACAGATCCTGCCAGCCCATATCCGCCGATTGCTTGCCGTCACGGCGCAGGAAAGAGGTGGCAAAGTTCAGGCCGACCATCCCGCCCGAGGCCTTGATCATGGCAAGCTGGCGGTCGGTCAGGTTGCGGCTGGTGGGGGTGACGGCATGGGCGTTGGAATGGGTGGCGACAAGTGGCGCGTCCGACAGGGCTGCGACATCGTCAAAGCCCTTTTCGTTGATATGGCTGAGGTCGATCATGATCTTGAGCGCGTTGCATTCCTTGACCAGCCGCTTGCCGGCGGGGGTCAGGCCCGCGCCGGTGTCGGGGCTGTGCGGAAAGGCGAAGGGCACGCCATGGCCAAAGATCGTGGGCCGCGACCAGACCGGGCCCAGCGACCGCAGGCCCATGGCGTGAAAGGTATGCAGGGCGTCGAGATCCTCGCCGATTGCCTCGGCGCCTTCCATGTGCAGGATGCCGGCGATTGTGCCGCTTGCCATGCAGTCGCGAATCTCGGCGACGGTGCGGACCAGTTTGAACTGGCCCGGTGCGGCGCGTTCCATCCACAGCATGTGGCCCGCCATGGTCATGGCGACGGGCAGCGCCTGGGCGGCGGTGATCAGGGTTGGCAGGGGCAGCAGATAGGGCGGGTTTTCCATCAGATGCATGTAGTCGATGCCGTCATCATCCTGCGGCGAGGGGATGTAGATGGCGAAAAAGCCGGCCGCAAAGCCGCCTTGCCGCATGCGCGGCAGGTCGAGATGGCCCTTGCCTTCGCCGGTCAGCCAGATTTTCTCGCGGTTTTGCGGGGCATTGTACAGGCGCAGCAGGATGTCGTTGTGGCCGTCGAAGGTGGGGAACATACGGTGTCCTTTGCTGGCAGAGCGTCGGGGGTTTGACACCCCCGGACCAAATCACACAGCCTTATGGGTTTGCGATGACATGGGATATTTGGGCCAAAGTGAATGGGGATGACGGGATAAGGCGTGAAACAGGTGGCACATGTCAACCCTCGAGCATGCGGTCGGCAGAGGCATTGAACAGGCTGCGGGCATAGTCGGTGGTCATGGCGGCGGTTGCAAGCGCCTCGCGGCTAAGCTCTTCCACAGCGCGGCCAGTTTGCATGACGAGGACGCGGTCGCACATGTGGTCGATGACGGCAAGGTCGTGGCTGACCATCAAGAAGGTCAGGCCGCGTTCGGCGCGCAGACGCGACAGCAGGTTCAGGACCTCGGCCTGGACCGAGGCATCGAGGGCGGAGGTGGGTTCGTCGAGCAGCAAAATGGCGGGTTGCAGCATCAGGGCGCGGGCGATGGCGACCCTTTGGCGTTGGCCGCCCGACAATTGATGGGGGTAGCGGAAGCGGAAATTGGCGGGCAGGCCGACATCGGTCAGGGCATTGCGGACCCGTAGGTCGGTGTCGGTGACGCCGTGGATGGCGAGGGGTTCGGACAGGGTGCGGTCGATCGTGTGGCGCGGATGCAGGCTGGCATAGGGGTCTTGAAACACCATCTGGACCTGGGCTGCGAAGGCGCGGTCGCGCGGGGTGGCGATTTCGGTGCCGTTGATGCGAATGGAGCCGCCCGAGATCGGGGCGAGGCCGCAGATGGCGCGCAGGATGGTGCTTTTGCCCGAGCCGCTTTCGCCGACAAGGCCGAAGCTGGCCTTATGCGCGACGGTCAGGCTGACATTTTCCACGGCGCGGACCCGGCGGCCTGCGGTCGTGTAGGTGACCGAGAGGGTGTCAATTTCGATCATGCTGGCCCCTTCATCTGGCCCAGTCCGCGTCGCGGTCCAGACCCGGCAAGGGCCCGCGCGACCCGCCGATGCGCGGCAGGCAGTTCAGCAGCCCTTGGGTATAGGGATGTCGAGCGCGAAGCAGGTCGCGGGCGGCGATTTCTTCGACCACGCGGCCCTTGTACATCACCAGCACCCGGTCGCAGAACCGCGCCACAAGCCGCAGGTCATGGCTGATGAAGATCAGGCCCATGCCACGGTCGCGCACGAGACGGTCAAGGATCGACAACACCTCGGCCTGTACAGTGACGTCCAGCGCCGAGGTCGGTTCATCGGCGATCAGCAGGTCAGGGCCGGGGATCAGCATCATCGCCATCATCACGCGCTGGCCCATGCCGCCGGACAATTCGTGCGGATAGGCCTGCATCACGCGGTCGGGATCGCGGATCTGCACGGCTTCCAGGGCTGCGACCGCCTTGGCGTGGGCCTCGGCGCGGCCGGCATGGTCGCGTTGGCGCAGACCCTCCATCAGTTGCGCGCCGATCTTCATCACCGGGTTCAGCGAGTATTTTGGGTCTTGCATCACCATGGCCATGCGCGTGCCGCGCAGGCCCCGCATCCGGGCCTCGCTGGCATTCGCGATGTCGATGCCGTCAAAGGTCATCGCATCGGCCTCGATCCGGCCCGGGGGGCGGATCAGGCGCAGCACCGAGCGGCCGGTCATCGTCTTGCCCGAGCCGCTTTCGCCGACGATGCCCAGCCTTTCGCGGCCCAGATCGAAGGACACGCCGCGCACCGCCTGAACCGGGCCGGTTTCGGTGTCGAAGGTGACGCGCAGGTTGCGGACCGACAGCAGCGTCATTTGCCGGCACTCCGCGGGTCGAGCACGTCGCGCAGGCCATCGCCAAGCAGGTTGAAGCCGAGCGAGACGACAAAGATCGCAAGGCCGGGCATGGTGGCGACCCACCATTGTTCGAACAGGAACTTGCGACCGGCGCTGATCATCAGCCCCCATTCGGGTTGCGGCGGTTGCACGCCAAGACCGAGAAAGCCAAGGCCCGCCGCCGTCAGGATCACGCCGGCCATGTCCAGCGTGACGCGGATGATGACCGAGGGCAGGCACATGGGCATGATATGGCCCCAGATCACGCGCAGTGGCCCGGCACCTTGCAGTTTCACCGCGGCGATGTAGTCTGATTTGCGGACGGTCAGCGTTTCAGCACGCGCCACACGGGCATAGGGCGGCCAAGAGGTGAGGGCGATGGCCAGCACAGCATTGACCATGCCGGGGCCCAGCACGGCGACCAGCGCCAGCGCGAGGATCAGCTTGGGAAAGGCCAGAAAGATGTCGGTGATCCGCATCAGCACCTGATCGACCCAGCCGCCAAAATACCCTGCGACCGTGCCGATGATCAGGCCCGCGACCGGGGCAGTCAGGATGACCAGCAGCACGATATACAGGGTGATGCGCGAACCATAAAGGATGCGCGACCAGATATCGCGGCCGAAATCGTCAGTGCCCATCCAGTGGCCTTGCGTCAGCGGCGGTTGCAGGCGCTGGGACAGGGTCTGGGTGATCGGGTCATAGGGGGCCAGCAGCGGCGCAAAGATCGCCATGGCCACCAGGGCCAGCGTGATGAACAGGCCGACCATCGCCAGAGGGTTGCGCTTGAACCGCAGCCAGGACAGATAGCTTTGCGCCATCCGCGATTGCAGGCGCGAGGCCGGGTTGGGGTCGCGCAGCCAGTCGGACAGGGTCATGGGTGCTGCCCTGCGTGATGATGGGTGGGCTGTGTGACGGGTCGGGAGACTGTCATGTCGCCCTCGGGTCGGCCAGACGGTACAAAAGGTCCGAGAACATGTTGATGCCGATATAGACCGCGCCGACCACGATCGTGCCGCCCAGCACCGCCGGCATGTCGGCCACCAGCAGCGCATCGGTGATGTAGCGGCCGAGGCCGGGCCAGGCAAAGATCGTCTCGGTCAGCACGGCACCTTCGAGCAGGAACGAATAGGACAGGGCGACGACGGTGATCAGCGGCACCATGACATTCTTCAGCGCATGGACCCAGACCACGCGACTTTCCGACATGCCCTTGACGCGAGCGGTGGTGATGTATTCCTGACCCAGTTCGTTCATCATGAAAGACCGCGTCATCCGGCTGATATAGGCCATCGACAGATAGCCCAGCAACGCTGCTGGCAGGATGATATGAGAGACCGCATTGGCAAACATGTCCCATCGCCCGTTCAGGGCGGTGTCGACAAGGATCATGCCGGAATAGCTGATCAGTTGGAACTGCATCATCATGTCAAAGGCGGCATCCAGCCGACCCGGTCCGCCGACCCAGCCCAACTGGCCGTAAAAGATCAACAGACCCATCAGCCCCAGCCAGAACACCGGCATCGAATAGCCCATCAGCCCGACCAGCCGCACCACCTGATCCAGCACCGAACCGGGTTTGGTTGCGGCCAATATACCCGCCGGAATGCCGATCAACATGCCGATGATCGTGGCAAGGGTCGATAATTCCAGCGTCGCGGGGAAATAGCGGCCAATCTCCTCCAGCACTGGTTTCTTGGTGCGGATCGAAGTGCCGAGGTCGCCATGCAGCGCGTCCCAGACATAGATGCCGAACTGGGTGAACAAAGGCCGGTCCAAGCCCAGTTCGCGGCGCGTCTGATCGATCTGCGCCTGTGTCGCACGCTCGCCCAGAATCGACAGAACCGGATCGGTCGGCACCACGCGGCTGATGAAGAACGTCACCGCCAGCAGTCCGACAAAGGTGATCAGCAATGTCACGGCGGTCTTGCCCACGGCCCGCGCAAAACGGGTCAGGGATGCGCCCTCGTGGGTCAGGTCGGTATCTGCCATGAAAACAAGACGCGCCCCGGATTGCGAAATGCAACCTGCGGGGCGCGCCCGATCCTTACTTGGTCACAAGCCAATAGGCGGCGGCATCCACGGCACCGCCGGTATAGTACCCTTGGACATTGCTGCGCAGACCGGTGTTGCGCGCCTGCTGGAACATCACGATGAAGGGCGATGTTTCGCGGCTTTTCTTTTGCAACTCGGCATACATCTCGACCCGCTTGACCGGATCACGTTCCAGCACGGCGGCCTTCGACATCGCGGTCATCTCACCGGGGTCATAGGCATTGCGCCATGCCAGATAGCCGGTGTTGTTGGCGGCATCGCTGTTGTCGGGGTTTTCGGCAAAGGTCGAGGAGTTGGTGTTCGGATCGGGATAATCCGGACCCCAGGTTTGCAGCGTCGCGTCATGCAGGCGTGCACGGTAGGCTTTCAACTGATCCGCCCCCTCACCCACATCCAGTTCGACGGTGATGCCGGCCTGTGCAAAGGTGTTCTGGATCGACTGTGCCACATCCATGCGGTCGGCGGCATTGCGCACCGACAGCTTGACCTTGGCATCCTTGATCCCCGATTCCGCCAATAGCGCCTTGGACTTTTCGATGTCCAGCGCATAGGGCAGATCGTCCAGCGCGCCCAGATAGCCCTTGGGCAGGAAGGACTGGTGCGGAATGACCGTGCCCTTCATGATCGTGTCGGCCATGCCCTGATAATCGACGGCCCAACGCATCGCATCCAGGAATTTGGCGTTCTTGTACTGTTCGTTCTTCTGGTTGAAAGCGAGGTAATAGATCTGCCCACCCACATCTTGCTGAATCTTGACATCGGCATTGCCCGCCATGCCCGCCAGATCCACCGGGGTCAGGGTGCGCGCAATGTCGATATCGCCTTTTTCCAGTTGCAACCGCTCGGTCGCGGCCTCGGGCACGTGCATCATGAACACATGCGCCAGTTTGGCGTCACCGCGCCAATAGCCTGGGCGCATGTCCAGCACATAGCCCTCATTCGGCTTGAAGCTTTTCAGCACATAGGCGCCAGAGCCTGCGCTGTTGTCATGCAGCCATGCATTGCCCATGTCGCCACCGACATCATGGGTCTTGACCGTCTCGGCATCGACGACCGAGGCAACGCCAGCGGTCAGGATGTTGTACAAGAAGGTCGGCGCATAGGGCTTGTCAACCTTCAGCGTCAGCGTATCGCCGGCGGCAGTGATCATGCTGTCGACAGTGTCGGCGGTCCAGCCGAACTGGTTCAGGATGAAGGCCGGGGTCTTGTTGATCTTGACGGCGCGCTGCAGTGACCAGGCGGCGGCATCGGCGGTCACCGGATTGCCGCTGGCAAAGGTGATGCCAGGCTTCATCTTGAAGGTATAGGTCATGCCATCCTCGGCCACCGACCAGCTTTCAGCCAGACCGGGTTCCAGTTCCAGCGTGGTCGGGTTGATCTCGACCAGACCGTCATAGGTGTTGTTGACCACATCCAGACCCGAAAACTCATAGGCCTCGCCGGGGTCCAGCGAAACGATGTCGTCGATCGCCTCGGCGATGACCAGCGTGTCGGCGGGGGTTGCCGCCAAAAGTGCCGTCGGCGCGGCACCCAGCAACAAGGCGGCCATGCCGGCCACTGTGGCATTGCGGGCAAAAGGAAGGAAAGACATGAAGAACTCCCTGTTATTGTTTATGTTTTTCGAAGGTTGGCCGAGATTGGACTGAGTCTCTGCCCAAGCCTGACCGAATAGGGCGATGTTAACGCCCCCTTGTCAACCTGCCATCGCATCGGGCACCCTGGAGTTGCGGTCGGGTTGCCTGTTGTAAGGAACGGGTTGCCTGACCCCGCAGCGGCAAGAACGGTTGCAGACCTGCCCGACCATTCGGGGCGCGGCGCGCCGGGCGAGCGGCGGCTTGACGTTGGCGGCGCTCTGGCATGGTTGCGGGCAAAGGGCTAGAAAGGGGCTGTTCGGGCAGGGATTGAAGGCCGGAATAGCAGGCTGCGACACGAGGGAGCGCGATGAAAAGACTGGCATTGGTCACGGCGGGCACCTCCGCCATCGGGCGGCATCTTGTGCTGGCCTTGGCAGGGGCGGGCCATGACGTGGCCTTTACCCATCTGGGGATGACAGCCGACGCTGAGATCCTGTGCGACGACATCCGCGCGCTGGGCGCGCGTGCAATGGCGCGCGAAAGCGACGCGGCAGATGTGGCCGAAGTTGCTGCCTTTCATGCCGAAGCGGCAGCGTGGTCTGGCCTTGCCCCCTCGGTCATGGTCAACAATGCCGGCATTCAAACCTGGTCCAGCCTGCTGGACCTGACCCCGGAACGCTGGGACGCGGTGATGGAAACCAATCTGCGCGGACTGTTCGTGAACACGCAAACCGCCGCCCGCGCCATGATTGCCGCCGGGATCCGTGGCAACATCATCACGCTGGGCTCGGGCTGCAACAAGTTGGCCTTCCCACGACTTGTCGATTACACCACCTCGAAGGGCGGGGTCGAACAATTCACCAAGGTCGCGGCCAGCGAGCTTGGCCCGCATGGCATTCGCGTCAACTGCATCGCCCCCGGCGCCATCGAGACCGCACGCACCCGCGCCGAGGCCCCCGACTATGCCGCGACCTGGTCCCCCCTGACCCCCCTGCGCCGCATAGGTTCGCCGCAAGACCTGACCGGCCCGCTGCTGTTCCTGATCTCGGAGTCTGCCAGCTTTGTCACCGGACAGACGCTTTGGGTCGATGGCGGCCTGTTCGCCCAAGCGCCTTGGCCCTATCCGACCTGACGTCGCCCTGCCGCAACAAAACAGAAAAGATGAGTATTTGGACCAGTATGAAGGGGGATCGCTTTACAGTGACCCCGCCTGGCCATCAATCCTATCTGCCCATTCACACTGGCGCAAATACGCATCTTTCTGGACCCGCTATCCCGCCAGCACGAGATCGGCCGCCTTTTCGCCGATCATGATGCAGGTCGCATTGGTGTTGGCGCTGACGATGGTCGGCATGATGCTGGCATCGGCCACGCGCAGCCCGTCAACCCCCCGCACCCGCAAATCCGGCCCCACCACTGCCATCTCATCCACCCCCATCTTGCAACTGCCGCAGGGATGCCAGATGGTCGAGGCCATCGCCCGGATGAAGTGTTCGTCCTCGGCGCGGCTGCGTGCTGCGGGGCCGGGCCAGATTTCGCGGACGCCGATGGCTTGAAATGCCGGCGCTGTGCCGATGTCGCGACAGGCCAGCACGGCGTCCACCGTCAGGTCAAGATCGGCGCGGTCGGTCAGGTAGCGCGGATCGACGGCGGGTTTGTCAAACGGATCGGCGGAGCGCAGGCGGATTTCGCCACGGCTTTTGGGGCGCGAGACGTTGATCCACATGGCAAAACCATGTCGGTCGGTCAGGCTGCCATCCGTGCGGTCGGGCCCGAAATCGGGCTCGAAATGCACCTGCACATCGGGATGGTCCTGCGCCGCGTCCAACCGCAGGAATGCCCCCGCCTCGGCAAAGTTCGACGCAAAGGGACCCGCACCTGTCGCCAGAAAATCGGCCACGGCCTGATCCGCCTCGGCCGCGGTCATGCCGTAGAGCGACAGGGGCTGTTCGACCTGACAGCGGTAGCCCACCTGCAGATGGTCTTGCAGGTTCTGCCCGACCCC
>JBAXXO010000068.1:0-13449 GCA_037127855.1 Alphaproteobacteria bacterium | reverse complement strand
CTATCCCACGCAAAAGCCGGTGGCTTTGCTGGAGCGGATATTGAATGCCTCCTCTAACCCCGGCGATACCGTTCTTGACCCCTTCTGCGGCTGTGGCACCACGGTGCATGCGGCGCAGAAACTGGGGCGCAACTGGATCGGGATTGATGTCACCCATCTGGCGATTGGCCTGATTGAAAAGCGGTTGCGCGATGCGTTTGAGGGGGTTCAGTTCAAGACCCACGGGGTGCCGCAGGACCTTGAAGGCGCGCGGAACATGGCGGCGCGGGGGCGCGAGGACAAGAGTTATTACTTTGAGTTCGAGAAATGGGCGCTCAGCCTGATTGCGGCGCAACCCGGCAACCTGAGCAAGAAGGGGGCCGACAAGGGGATTGATGGCAATATCTTCTTTGGCGCCAAAAGTGAGGGGCGGGCGGTCGTCTCGGTCAAGGCGGGGGACAATGTCGGCGTGGCGATGATCCGCGACCTGCGCGGCGTGATCGAGCGCGAGGGGGCGGATATCGGGATTTTCCTGACGCTGGCCGAGCCGTCACGGCCGATGGTGACCGAGGCGGCGGGGGCGGGGCAGTGCGAGGTGGCGGGCTTTGGCACCGTGCCGCGCATTCAGATCGTGACGGTCGAGGAGGCGATGCGCCTGCGCGACCGGGCGGTGCGGTTGCCGGCGCGGCTGGACAGCCACAAGCGCGCGGCGCGGGAAGAGGATGCAACGCGGCAGAAGGCGTTGGATTTGTAGGGGGCAGGCCCCGACCGACTGCGATGCTGCAGCGGGGGAAGCCTCCGGCGGGAATATTTGGGCCAAAATGAAAGGGTTGGAGCGGATTTCCTTCAATCTGATCAAGACTGGAGGCAATCCGCTTTAGCTGCGCAGGGCGCCGCCGGTGGCTTTGCTGACCTTTTCGATGATCTTGGCGACGGTGGCTTCGATTTCGGCTTCGGTCAGGGTTTTGTCGCGGGGTTGCAGGCGGACGGTCAGGGCGATGCTTTTCTTGCCCGGACCCATCTGCGCCTCGGCCTTGTCGCCGGTGAACTGGTCAAAGACGCGCACGCTGTCGATCAGGGTCTTGTCGGCACCAAGGGCGGCGTTGACGGCGGTCAGCGCCTCGACCTGATGGTCGACGACAAAGGCGAAGTCGCGGTCGACGGCTTGCAGGTCGGACAGGGTGAGGGCGGGTCTGGTGGGGGTCTTGACCTTGGGCTGCGGGACGGCGGCGACGTGGAGGGTGAAGGCCATGGCCGGGCCCTTGATGTCGAATGCGGTCAGGACGCTTGGGTGTAATTCGCCGAAAAGGGCCAGGGTGGTGGGGCCGAGGCCAATGGTGCCGGCGCGGCCGGGATGGAACCAGCCGGGGACCTTGCGGGCGATCTGCACACGGGTTGGGGCGGCGAGGGCGGTCAGGACCGCTTCGGCGTCGGCCTTGGCGTCAAACACATCGACCGGACGGCGGGTGGTGTTGGGATCGCGGGGGGTGGACTGGCCGATCAGCAGGCCGGTGGCCTGCAGGTGCTGGTCAGCCGGTTCGCCGCCGTGGAAGGCGGGGCCGACCTCGAACAGCGCGAGGTCCATGTGGCCGCGGGCCTGATTGCGGGCGGCAGCGCGCAGCAGGCCGGGCAGCAGGTCGGGACGCAGGTGAGTCATCTCGGATGAGATCGGGTTGTCGATGCGGACGGAGTCGGTGCCGCCGCCGAACAGGCGGGCCGCGTCGGCGTCGATGAAGCTGTAGGTGACGCATTCGTTATAGCCCAGGGCCGCGATGGTACGGCGGGCGGTGCGTTCGCGGGTTTGCATCGGCGTCAGGATGGGGCGGGGTACGCCGGGCAGGCTGCGCGTCAGCGGCTTGCCCTGCAGTTTGGTCAGCGAGGCGATGCGAGCGATTTCTTCGATCAGGTCCGCGTCACCCAGCACGTCGGGGCGCCACGAGGGGGGGGTCACGGCATTGCCGTTCAAGGTGAAGCCAAGGGCCGACAAGGTGGCACGTTGCGTGGGTTCGGCGATATCCATGCCGACGAGGCGGATAACGCGGTCGGGGTCCAGCGTGTAGGTGCGGGTCGTGTCGGGGGCGGTGCCGTCGACGGCGATGTCGGAGGCGCTGCCGCCGCACAGGTCAAGGATCATTTGGGTGGCGAGGTCCAGACCCGGCAGGGTGAAGGCCGGATCGACGCCGCGTTCAAAGCGATAGCGGGCGTCGGAGGTGATCTTGAGGGCGCGGCCGGTCGTGGCGATGGTGATGGGGTCCCAGAAGGCGGATTCCAAAAACACCACGGTCGTGTCGCCAGAACAGCCCGATTCCTGACCGCCCATGATACCGGCGAGGGATTCGGGGCCCCTATCGTCGGAAATCAGCATCTGGCCGGGGCGGATGCGGTAGGTCTTGCCATCAAGCGCCAGCAGTTCCTCGTCGCCTGTGGCGGGGTGGACGCGCAGGTTGCCGTGGACTTTGGCGACGTCGAACACATGCAGTGGTCGGTTCAGGCCATAGGTGAAGAAGTTGGTGATGTCGACAAGGGCCGAGATCGGACGCAGGCCGATGGCCCTGAGGCGGGCTTGCAGCCATGCGGGCGAGGGGCCGTTGGTGACGCCGGTGATGGTGCGGCCGGCGAAATGCGGGCAGCCCCGGGCCTTGAGGTCGGGGTCGATGGTGACTTGCACCAGGGAAGGGCCATGTGCCACGATGGTGGGAATATCGAGCGATTTCAATGTGCCAAGGCCGCGGGCGGCGAGGTCGCGGGCGATGCCGCGCACACCGAGGGCGTCGGGGCGGTTGGGGGTGACCTTGATGTGGATCATCGGGTCGATGGTGGCGGGGCGATGGAGCGCCAGCCAATCGGTGAATTTGTCGCCAACCTGACCCGAGGGCAGTTCGATGATTCCGTCGTGTTCGTCGCTAAGCTCCAGTTCGCGTTCAGAGGCCATCATGCCGTGGCTTTCGATGCCGCGGATCTTGCCGATGCCAAGGGTCACGTCGATGCCGGGCACATAGTCGCCGGGTTTGCACAGGACCACGGTGATCCCGGCGCGGGCATTGGGGGCGCCGCAGACGATCTGCTTTTCACCCTCGTCGGTCTGGACGCGGCAGACGCGCAGCTTGTCGGCGTCGGGGTGCTTTTCGGCGGTCAGGATGCGGGCCAGCGTGAAGGGGGCGAGTTTGGCGAGCGGGTTGACCACATCCTCGACCTCTAGGCCAAGATCGGTCAGGGCATACAAGATGTCGTCAAGCGAGGCATCGGTATCCAGATGGTCGTGCAGCCAGGACAGGGTGAATTTCATGGCAGATGTGCCCCTTGAAGATCGGTCGATCCGGGGATTAGCGCAAAGGTGGAGCAAGGGGAAGCGCAGTTGGCAGATTCCAGCATGTGGACCGTATGTTGCGGCCTTTGACAGGGATAACCACATTTGGCGGGGCATCCTGGGGCGGCGAGATGCTATGGACGCGGTGCTGACCCCGAAGCCAGAACGCAAACCCCGCCACCCGTTGCGGTTGGGGGTGATGAGTGGTTTGACGGTGTTGTCCTGTCTGGACCTGATGGGCTGGGGGGTAAGCCAAGTCCTTGCGGGCGCTGGATTAACTGGCGGATTATGCGCAAAAACGCAACCTACAATGCGCCTACATTCCGCCTACAATGCCACTACATCGCGGCGGCCATCCTGTGAGCCGCAGCGTCGTTAACCATGACTTTCCGAATCGGGGCTTTGCGGGGCAGATCGCGTGCGGAAAATCCGCAGGCATACCGTCAGCGCAAGTGACGGATGCGTTCGATGTCCTTGCCGAATGCAAAGCCTGGAGCGACGACGACCGGGTGACTTTGATCGCGCGGTCATGTCTGCTTCGGCATGGCCGTCCCTGTCACGACAAGTGACGCCCTTTAGACTGCGGATGATCGCGCAGTGTTACGCTTTGGGTCCGACACCTTGCCACGACGGCACGGGGTGAGACCTTTTGCTGCCGTGGCGAACAGAATGCCGTCGGTCTGTCCGCCGTTGCAAAGGCCGCGAAGGCATTGCGCCATCATCCCGCCCCGCCTGCGCGGGGTTGGACCATTCGGCGTCATGGCTTGAAGTGAGTTGCGTCGGGTCTGGTTCACCTGACCCGACGCAAGGCGCAGCATTCCCAACGGCTGGCCTGTCCTGGTTTGTACCCAGTCAGGCCATCAGCGCGGCCAGACGGCGGTCGAGGTCGATGACGCGGAGCGTCAGTTCCTCGATCTGGGCGAGCAGCAAAGCGTTCAGCGCCACCAGGTCGACCCCGTCGCGCTGCATCGCTGCTGCCGAGGGCATGCCCGGCAGATGGCCTGCGCGGGCGATATGCGCGGCAACCTCGGGCAGCGGCGCAAGCCGGTAGTCGGCGGCGAAGACGTGGTCCGCTGTCGGCACGGCCTTGCCACGCACCAGGATTGCGCCGTCATTGGCATCCAGATGCAGGATGGTGACGCCGGCGGCATCTTGCAGCACCAGATCGCCCGAGGCGCCTTCGCCGCCCATCCGAATATTGGCCGCGCCGCCGTCGATATGGATACGCAGCTTGGCGTCATTGGAGAACAGTCCGATGTCGCCGTTGTGGCCGATGCCGCCAAGGCGCAGATTGCCATCGTCGCCATCCAGATAGACCGTCTGCTGCCCGGTGCTATCGAGCAGCGCAATGTCACCTGCGGTGCCATGCGCGCCCAGCGTCAGATTGCCGTTGCCGCCATCCAGATGCACGGTCTGGTTGCCTGCGGCCCCCCGCAGCACCAGATCGCCCTGCGCGTCCGCACCGCCAATGGTGATGTTGGCCTCGCCGCCATCCAGATGGATCGACTGCACGCCGTTGGAATTCAAGACGACAACGTCGCCTTCGGCACCCGCGCCGCCGACGATCACATTGGCCTCGCCCCCGTCGAGATGGATCGTCTGGCCGCCCTCGGTGTTCAGAAGCGCGATGTCGGCTTCGGACCCGTTGCCGCCGAGCGTGATGTTGCCCGACCCGCCATCGAGGTGCAGTGTCTGCCCGCCACCCGCATTCAACAGGGCGATGTCGCCCTCGGCCCCGTTGCCGCCGATGATCAGATTGGCCTCGCCGCCGTCCAGATGGACGGTCTGGCCGCCGAGCGGATTGAGCAGCACCAGATCACCCTGGGCACCGTTGCCGCCGATCTCGATATTGCCTGACCCACCGTCGAGATGCAGCGTCTGGCCGCCGCTGGTGTTCAGTAGGGCGATGTCGCCTTCGGCCCCATTGCCGCCGGCCACGATGTTGCCCTCGCCGCCGTCGAGGTGGATCGTTTCGGCGCCCTCGCCATCATTGAGGGCAATATCGCCTTGCGCCCCTGCGCCACCCAAGATCAGATTCGCGGTTCCCGCATCGATCCGTCCGGTTTCCTCGCCGTCGCTGTTCTTCAAGACGATGTCGGCATGATCTTCGGCCATTGTAAACTCCTTTGGTTGCTTGCAAAGCGAATCCGAACCACAGGACTGTATCAATTCGATGACTTACGGGTGAAGGGGCATCTTAGCTGCTAAGTCCACCCGCAAGGTCGGGCATGTCGAGGGCGGCAAAGCCGTAATGCCGCAGCCAGCGCAGGTCGCTTTCAAAGAAGGCGCGCAGGTCGGGGATGCCGTATTTCAGCATGGCGATGCGGTCGATGCCCAATCCAAAGGCGAAGCCCTGCCATTGGCTGGGATCGACACCGGCGGCTGTCAGCACCTTGGGGTGGACCATGCCGGAGCCGAGAATTTCCATCCATTTGTCGCCTTGGCCGATCTTGAGTTGGCCGTCCTGCCATGCGCAACGGATGTCAACCTCGGCGGAGGGTTCGGTGAAGGGGAAATGGCTGGCGCGGAAGCGCAGTTCCACCGAAGGCACCTCAAAAAAGGCGCGGCAGAATTCTTCCAGCGTCCATTTCAGGTTGGCCATCGAGATGTCGCGGTCAATCGCCAGCCCCTCGACCTGATGGAACATCGGGGTGTGGGTCTGGTCCATGTCCATGCGGTAAACCCTGCCGGGGGCGATGACGCGGATCGGGGCACCCTGCGCGGCCATGGCGCGGATCTGGACCGGGCTGGTATGGGTGCGCAAGACATGGGGTGGGCGGTTGTCACCGGGCGCACGGTGCATGAAAAAGGTGTCATGTTCCTGACGCGCGGGATGTTCGGGCGGGATGTTCAGCGCGTCGAAATTGTACCAGTCGCTTTCGACCTGCGGACCCTCGGCCACGGCAAATCCCATATCGGCGAAGATGGCGGTCAGTTCCTGCATCACCTGACTGACGGGATGGATGGTGCCCATGCGGCGCGGACGGGCGGGCAGGGTGACGTCCAGCCATTCCGAGCGCAGGCGGGCATCCAGCGCCGCGTCGCCCAAGGCGGCCTTCTTGGCGCGCAGGGCAGCGTCGATGTCGTCTTTCAGCACGTTCAGCATCGCACCGGCGGCCTTGCGCTGATCGGGGTCCATCTTGCCAAGACCGGACATCAGGGCCGAAATCTCGCCCTTTTTGCCCAAGGCGGCCACGCGCAGGTCTTCCAATCCGGCCTCGTCGGCCACAAGGGTCACGGCGGTCAGGTATTTGGCTTTCAGCGCGTCTAGCCCGTCCATGTCAGTCTCCCTCAGATGCAGGCTGGTGCTAGCCGGATGAAGGGGCGGATGCAAGTGGGGGGCGGGGCCAGCGGGCTTGATCGCGCAACACGGGTCTGGGTTGACGAGCGGCTGGGGAAAGTGCGCGGGGGCGAGATGGAAGGCAATCGGCGCGACGCAGACAGCCCCGCACAGGTGCGGGGCTGCTGGCGCGACGGTGTCGGATCAGGCCTGCGCGGGCAGGGCGGCTTTGGCCTGGGCTGCGATCGCGTTGAACGCCTCGGGCTCATGCACGGCCAGATCGGCCAGAACCTTGCGGTCGACGGTGATGCCGGCAAGGGCCAGACCATTGATCAGGCGCGAATAGGTGAAGGCCGGGTCATACAGCCGGACGGCTGCGTTGATTCGGGCGATCCACAGCGCGCGGAAGTTGCGCTTGCGCTGCATACGGTCGCGGGTGGCGTATTGCTGGGCCTTGTCGACGGCCTGCGTGGCGGTCTTGAAGTTGGTCGAGCGGGCGGCGTAATAGCCAGCCGCAGCCTTGATCACCTTGCGGTGGCGGGCATGGGTGACGACACCGGATTTGACGCGGGACATATGATCTCTCCTTACCGGTCGTAGGGCATGTATTTCTTGACGATCTTGGCATCGGACGGGTTCAGCAACATGGTGCCGGTCGCGTCACGAATGAATTTCGTCGAGCGTTTGATCATGCCGTGACGTTTGCCGGCGACGCCGGCCTTTACACGACCGGAAGCGGTGAAGCTGAAACGCTTCTTGGCCGCCGATTTGGTCTTCATCTTGGGCATTTCGATCTCCATCGTTACAGGCACGGGAAGGCATGCCACGTTGGCCAGCCGTGCGGGGTATTCGAAGGCGTGTCTATAGGGGGGGGCTGGCCGGGGCGCAAGGGCCTGAAGCGGGTTGCACTCAATCTGATTGAGATTGAGTGCAACCCAAGACTGGCAAGCGGTCGGCGAAGTTGCACGTTGTGTGGGGTCAGGTGAAGCTGACCCGACACAATGCGCCCCAGTTCTGCGGCGGATCACTTCACATAACGGCTGACCACGTCCAGGAACAGGTCGGGCAGTTGCGCAATGGTGTAACTGCCGGGGCGATGGCCGATGGCGAGCACCACGAGCACGCCACCGATCAGCAACAACGCCTGTCCGACGCGCGAGATGCGGCCATCAATCTAGGCGGCCATCAGGGACAAAAACGCCATGACACAGACAATGATGCCCATGACCATCAACAGATCGGCGTCCATCTGTCATCCCCGCCGTTTGGCTTAATGCCATTAGGCAAGCTTACTCTGGATCGACGCGAGAAATCAACCGTTCATCGCAGGGCGCAACCCTGAGGATATTTGTCGTGCCTTTCACGTTGAACGGCACGCCGGCGGTCAGCACGATCATATCCTCGACCTGCGCAAAACCGTCGCGCCGCGCCACATGGATCGCGGCGAGCACGGCACCCTTGAAACGCTCTTGCGGTTCGCAGATCGCGTTGTGCAAGCCCCAGGTCAGCGCCATGCGGCGGGCGGTCGACATCAGCGGCGTCAAGGCGATGATCGGCACGCGGGGACGTTCGCGGGCGACCAGCGCTGCCGTCGTGCCGGACTGGCTGAAGCAGGTGATGGCCTTGATATTGGTCGCCTCGGCAATTTCGCGCGCGGCGGCCACGATGCCATCCGAGATGGTTTCGCGCTGGATGACCCGACTGCTTTCGATGACTTGACGATAGGTCGGGTCTTTCTCGACCGAGATGGCGACGTTGTTCATCGTCGTCACGGCCTCGATCGGATAGCGGCCTGCTGCCGATTCGGCCGACAACATGATGGCGTCGGCACCTTCATAGATGGCGGTGGCGACATCGGACACTTCGGCGCGGGTCGGCACCGGGGCCTCGATCATCGATTCCAGCATCTGGGTGGCCACGATCACCGGCTTGGCGGCGGCGCGGGCACCACGGATCAGGCGTTTCTGGATCGGCGGTACGGTATAGACCGGCAGTTCAACGCCAAGGTCACCGCGTGCGACCATGATGCCGTCGCTTTCGCGCAGGATCGAATCATAGGCCTTGACGGCGGCGGGCTTTTCAATCTTGGACAGGATGGCCGCGCGGCCACGCACCAAAGCGCGCGCCTCGATCACATCTTCGGGGCGCTGCACGAAGGACAGGGCGATCCAGTCCACGCCCATTTCACAGACAAATTCCAGATCGGTGCGGTCCTTGATCGACAGGGCGGCCAAGGGCAGCAGCACATCGGGCACGTTGACGCCCTTGCGGTTGGAAATGGTGCCGCCGACGATGACGGTGCAATTGGCGAAATCCTTGCCGCACTCGACAACCTTGAGCTGGATCTTGCCATCATTGACCAGCAGCGACGCGCCGGGTTCAAGGGCCGCAAAGATTTCCGGATGAGGCAACTGGACGCGGTTCACGTCACCGGCCGTCGCAGACAGGTCCACGCGGAACTTGGCCCCTTCGATCAGGTCTTCACCGGCGGGATTGGCAAAGACGCCGACGCGCAATTTCGGACCCTGAAGGTCGGCCAGAATTGCGATGGGGCGGCCGGTATCGACCTCGACCTGACGGATGATGTCGTGCCGGGCCTGAATGTCGCTGTGGGCCCCATGGCTCATGTTCAGGCGAAAGACGTCGGCCCCGGCGTCAAAAAGGGCGCGGATTGTGGCGTAATCGCTGGAGGCCGGGCCAAGGGTTGCGACGATCTTGACATTACGAAGGCGTCTCATGCCCTGTTCCTTTTTCAACGCAGACGAAAATACGGTTGTTCGCGGGCCTTATGGCCCAAATGGGGCAGGGGGGCAACTGGGGCTTTGGACATTCATCACACAGCCTGACCCGTCAAGGTGGAGGAAGGTTTCGCTGCCTGTCTTGTCTCCGCTGTGCAAAAGGCGGGCGGGGCGCAGGTTTGATCCGGCCTGTTGGAACCATGATGCGCGGAAGCGATTCCCTTTCCCGACGCGGCGCGTTAAGGCTGGCCAAAACCGCAGGAGCAAGATCATGCCAGCGTTTCACATCATGGGCGAGGATCGTCCGGGCCGCTGTCTGGTGACCTGTGACCATGCCTCGAACCGGGTGCCGGTTGAGGTTGCGGGCGGCGATCTGGGCATCGCCGCCGAGGATATGGCGCGGCATATCGCGTGGGATGTGGGGGCGCAGGGCGTGGCGGTGGCCTTGGGGGCCGCCTTGGACGCGACGGTGATCTGCAGCGATTTCAGCCGGTTGGTGATTGATCCAAACCGGGGTGAAGAGGATCCCACACTGGTGATGAAGCTGTATGATGGCACGATCATCCCGGCCAACCGCCATGTGGACGCCGACGAGGTCGCACGACGGCTGGACAGGCTGTACCGACCCTATCACGCGGCCTTGACGCGGCTGGCCGCGCGGCGCGCGGATACGGTGATCGTGGCCATTCATTCGTTCACGCCCTGTCTGCGGGCGCGTGCGCCGCGGCCCTGGCATGTCGGGGTGCTGTATGCGCCACGCGATGCCCGTCTGTCACGGCGGCTGATTGCAAGGTTGCAGGCCGAGGCTGACCTGTGTGTGGGGGACAACGAGCCCTATGCCGGGGCGCTGCCGGGCGATGCGATTGACCGGCACGCCGTGCAACAGGGCCGGCACAACACGCTGATCGAGCTGCGCAACGATCTGATCGGCGATGCTGCGGGGCAGAAGGCATGGGCAAGCCGGCTGGCCCCGATTCTGGCCGAGGTCGTGGCGGGCCTGTGATCCCCCGCCAGCATCGGCGCGGCGGCTCGGATCGCCGCTTTGATGTTGATCAGGGTTTTGGTCGCGTGACGGCGGTGCGGCTTTGGGTGTAGTCTGCGGCAAATCGCAGGAGAACCGCTGCCATGACCGAGCTTGACCCAGCCACCCGCACCGAATTGGAAGCCGCGGCCTTTCGCGCTTTGCGCGATCATCTGATGGTCCAGCGGCCCGAGGTGCAGAATATCGACCTGATGAACCTGGCCGGGTTCTGCCGCAATTGCCTAAGCCGCTGGTACAATGAGGCGGCGACGGCGCGCGGGCTGTCGATGACCAAAGAGCAGGCGCGCGAGATTGTTTATGGCATGCCCTATGGCGATTGGGTGGCGCAGAACCAGACCGTGGCGGACGCGGCCAAGCAGGCAGCCTTTGCCGTGGCCTTTGCCGCCAATGTCAGCGGTGAGCCACCGGTCAAGGGATGACGGGGTCAGGCGGCGGTTTCGGCTTTGGCGGGGCAAGATCGCTGCGGGCTTGATGCGGACCTTGCCAAGGCTGCCAACTTAGCCGAACGCAGCCGTTTCTGTCGCTGAAGGCTAACGCCCTGTTGCGTTTCGGGCCAAGCTTGTCGGTCGGTCGGTTGCTGGGTCGGGTTCGGGCAAAAATGCAAGGTGAGGCGGGGAGATGGGCTCAGATGGCGGATTTGTGCATTTCGTCCAGATAGATTTCGCGCAGGCGGGCGGTGACGGGGCCGGGTTTGCCTGTGCCCAGCGGGGTGCCGTCGACCGCGACCACCGGCAGGACGAAGGCGGAGGCGGAGGTGATGAAGGCCTCGTCTGCGGTCAGCGCCTCGGCGATGGTGAAGGGGCGTTCTTCGACCTCGATCTGCGCCTCGCGGGCCAGGCGCAGCACGGCGGCGCGGGTGATGCCGTGCAGGATGTCGCAGGACAGTTGGCGGGTGATGATGCGGTTGCCCTTGATGATATAGGCATTGTTGGAGGTGCCCTCGGTCACCATGCCATCCTCGACCAGCCAGGCATCATCGGCACCGGCCTTTTTGGCCATCATCTTGGCCATCGAAGGGTACAAAAGCTGCGTCGTCTTGATGTCGCGGCGGCCCCAGCGCATGTCGGGGACCGAGATGACCTTCCAGCCGGTTTTGGCGGCGGGATTGTCGGCCAAGCCGGGTTTGTTCTGGGTGAACATCACGAGGGTGGGTTTGGTCGGTGGGTCGGGAAAGGCGAAGTCGCGGTCGCCGGGATTGCCGCGGGTCACCTGAAGATAGACCATGCCATCGACGATGTCGTTCAGGCGGATCAATTCGCGGTGCGCCGCCAGCAGGTCGGCGTCCGGGCAGGGGGCCTGCATATCCAGTTCGGCCAGCGAGCGGGCAAGGCGGGCGCAGTGGCCGTGAAAGTCGATCAGCTTGCCATTCAGGACCGAGGTCACCTCGTAGACGCCATCGGCCATCACGAAGCCACGGTCAAAGATCGAGACCTTTGCCTCGGCTTCGGGCAGATAGTCGCCGTTCAGGTAGACGATGCGGGTCATGCGGGGCTCCTTGGTTATCGGCCTGATCGTCCTGTTGGGCGGCGGCGTCAAGGCTGAGTTGGGGTCAGTTGAGCGCGGCGCGGATCAGGGCCAGTGATTGGTCGAGGGCGTCGGCATGGCGCAGGCTCCAGTCATCCTTGACGCGGGCGCGGGCCTGAAATGCGGCGTCGTGGATCACCTCACGCGGGGTGCGGCCATCCGCGTCGCGTTCGGTCGGATCGGCACCTTGGGCCAGCAGCAGGCGCACAAGGTCGGGTTTGGGGGCAGCGAGCATCAGCGGCGTGGCGCCAGCGAGATTGGGCAGTTGGAAATCGTCGGGGGCCGTGACGGCGAGGTCAGCCCCGGCCTGCAGCAGGCTGGCGACCTGCGGCACGCCGCCCATGATGATGGCGGCCAGCAGGTTGTGACCGAAATCGTCGGAGTGGCCATTCGCCTCGGCACCATGGGCGATCAGGAGGTCGAACAGGGTCTTTTCACTGTCGGGCGTGACCGTGTCGTAATGGTCATACATCAAGGCCCAGGACAGGACCGAACTGCCATCGTCAAGGATGGCGCCGGCATCGGCGCCCGCGTCCAGCAAGGGCCGAATGGTGTTTACCGAGCGGCCCGGTGCTTCGAGGGCGGCAAAGAGTGCCGGGCGGTTTTCATCACCCGAACAGCTTTGCAGGTCGATGCCGCTTGCCAGCAGGGCGTTCACCGCACCCGGCAGACCGGCGGACAGATCGGCATAAAGATCGGTGGCGGCAAAGTAATCGTCGAGGTCGGGGTCGAGGTCGTCTTCGTCGTCGCCTTCGTCAGGGCCCGCGCTGCCCGGCAGGGCGGACTGTTCCAACTGTTGGACGCGTTGCATGTCGCCAACCCAGAGGGCGGCCTGAACGTCATCGGCAATGGCAATCGCGCTCAACAGTTCGCTGCGCAGGTCGGCGATATGGGCAAAGAGGTCGGGTGTCAGGCTGGGGTCGCGGGCCGCGGCAAGGCGCAGCGCCTGGTGGGTCGCGTCAAAGCTGTCGAGGTCCGCGCTGTTGATGGCCAGGCTGAGATCGTCCAGCAACTCATCGGTCCGGGATTGTTTCGGCTGGGCGGGGTGGGTGCCCTTGCCTTTGCGGGGCTTTTTGCTGGTCGGCATCGCGGGCCTTTCCGGCGGTCAGCCCCAAAGGGCGGTGGATGGCGGGTGAACCCCCGCAGCGTCGTAATCAAGGGGTATGGCGCGATCCTGAGACAGCAGCAAGGGGCCGTCAAGGTCGGAATAAAGCGCGCCTTGCGCCACCAGGACCGCCGGGGCCATGGCGAGCGAGGAGCCGACCATGCAACCGACCATCAGGCCGAGGCCGAGGTGGTGGGCCTGACTGCGGGCTTGCAACGCCTCGGTCAGGCCGCCGGTCTTGTCGAGTTTCAGGTTCACGAGGTCATATTTACCTTTCAGACTGGCAAGGCTGGCGGTGCCATGGGCGGATTCGTCGGCGCAGACCGGCAGGGGGCGGGCGATTTCGGACAGCATGTCGTCGTGGTCCGCCGGCAGGGGTTGTTCGACCATCGCCACGCCAAGCCGGATCAGGTGGGGGGCGAGGTGGGTGTAAACCTCAGGCGTCCAGCCTTCGTTGGCATCTATGATCAGGGT
>JBAXXO010000067.1:0-13597 GCA_037127855.1 Alphaproteobacteria bacterium | reverse complement strand
CTAGCATCGGATCAGCACAGCGTCGGATCACCCGTCAGAAATCGCGGCCGGTCAGTTCTACGGTCATCGGGGCTGCGGAAAGGCGGGCGGCCAGTTCGCTGAACGACGACCATGTGCTGCCCAACAGCCGGGGGGCACGGCCGAGCAATATGGCATCTGCCAGCGCATAAACGATGGCCTGCGCCGAGCGGTCGGACACATTGCGTGGCAGTGATGTGACCCGCGCGCCATAGCGGGACTGAAACTCGCCATAGACGGCAGGGGTATCGGTGGCCAGAAAAACCGTATCGGCCAGACCCTGCGCGATCAGTTGATCAAGGCGCGGCAGGAAATAGCTGAAATGGCTGCGCTGTCGGCTTTCATGGATGGTCTGATGTGCCTCGGCTGTCCAGTTGGCGGGGGATTCGTAAGGCAGGTGTTCGAATGCGGTGCCGCCCTCCATCCGGATATGCAGCGACACATCGTTGGGATTGCGCACCGACGAGACCAGTGCACGCACCACCTCGTTGGGTTGCATCTGGTGGATTGCCGCATTTTCGGTGTGCCAGTTGGAACAGGGGCTGATCAGTGGAAAGGCCGAGCGAATGTAGACATCCTGAAACGCGCCCATGGCGATGGGGGCATCCTTGGCCGCACCCGGCTCGACCTCCATATAGTTGAACAGGGCCAGACCCATGGATTGTGCTTCGGCGGCAAAGCCCTGCGTCAGAACGGCACCATGCGGAAAGAACAGATCGTCGAATGAACAGGCGCAATGGTCGTCCGGGGTCCAGATGATCACCAGTTCGCGGTCAGTCCCCGCCGCGATGGCCCCCGCCGAGGCGATGGCGCGCATGCGGTTGCCAAGCCCGTGCTGGGCATCGATGAAAATCTTGGGGCGACGGTTCAACAGGCCGGGGTTGCCAGGGCCCAATTGTTGCAGGTCGGCCACTGTCTGGCGGTTGAAGGGCAAAGTGGCATGGCGGGGGGCGCGGCCCAAGGGGCGGCCCAATTCGCGCAGTTCGGTCGGCCAGATGCTGCCCGTGTCCAGTGGGCCCACGACGACGGGGCAGTCGGTCAGGCCAGACAGGATCGCCGCCGTTTCAGCATCTGCGACGCAGAGCACGGGGGTTTGGCGGTGGCTGTCGGCCATGGTGCGCAGGGTGGCAAAGGCCTTGGCGGCTGGGCTGCCGCGCAGGGGCAGGCAGGTCGCATCCATGTGCAGCACCAGCCAGCCGGCGCGGTAGACCACGACAGCAGGCAGCATGCTCGCGGCGACGGCAAGGTCGACCGGGCCGACATCCGCCGCAGGTCGTGACAACACAAGGTCCAGACCAGTCTGACTGATCGGAACGGACTGGCCATTGAAGCGGTCGCGCAGCAGGTGGGTCAGGGCCTGCAGGCTGGCCTCGGCCCGGACAACCTCTGTCACAGGTTCTGTCCGGGGCGTCAGCGGTTGAACATGCTGGCCCAACGCGTCCAGATCCCGCATTTCAAACGGGATCTGCTGGTCAGGCCCTGCCCATGTCGGCATCGCGGCTGCGATGGCCCGGTTTTTATACGCGGCGAAGTCAGGTGATTGCAGCAAGGCATCGCGCAGGGTGGCGCTGTCGGGCAGGGCCGCGGGCGCCTGTGCCGGGGCGCCGTCGGTCAGCAAACCGGGTTGCAGTGCACGTTCCTGGCTTCCTTGCGCGTTCAGGCGCTGGACAAGGTCGGCAACCGCGCCGTCGCTGGTCTCAATATACTCGTTGAAACCGCCCACGGCTGCCACATCGACCCGGTGCAGGTCCAGCAAAAAGGCGCTGACACCCGCAGGCGACGCGGCAAAGCTGCCCTTGGGCAGCGTCGCTGGGGGCGGCGGCGATGCAGTCAGGCGCGCATCGGAATCGACAACCCAGATACGGTCGCGACGCGCGCTGCGCAGCCCGATGTTAAAGGCCTGGGTCCATGTGACCGGGCCGTCCAGCCGGATCAGCATCAGGCGCGGATCGGCGATACCGGCCATGCGCAGCCGGTTGGACAGCGGTGGGATTGACGGCGGCGCGTTCCACCTTGCGTCGATGAGGACAAGGTCGTCCACCGGGCCGGACAGCCAGTTGCGGATCACGTCGGTTGACAAGGGTTGCGGACCCAGGTCCACTGCAACCATCGCTATTCCCTGGGTGGTCGCGGGCGGCAGGGTCGGGTCCGAAACAGCGCTTGTAGGCACAGGCCACATCCGGCTGTCGCGCAGTGCGATCAGGTCCAGAATGCGCAAGCGGTTCTGGTCGATGGCGTCATCGCCGGTCGCATGAGATGCTGCCAACTCCTTCACGGCGGCCCGCCGAAAGTCCGGCCTAACCGCGCCCGATAGCACCTGGGCCAGCCGGACTGTCCACTGATACGCCCTGTCCGTCATGTTCAGCACCCCTGCCACTGGTGGCGTTCTAGCATCGGTGTCGCAGGATGACAGCCGAGAAAATCAGCCCTTATCGTGCTGGTTTCGGGCGTAGATGTCTTCGTAGCGCACAATGTCATCTTCGCCCAGATAGGACCCGGTCTGCACCTCGATCAGAACCATGTTGACCTTGCCGGGGTTTTCCATCCGGTGCACCGACCCCAGTGGAATGTAGACCGACTGGTTTTCGGTGACGAGGCGGACGTCTGTGTCAACGGTGATTTTCGCTGTCCCTTCGACCACGATCCAGTGCTCTGCCCGGTGATGATGACTTTGCAGCGACAATGATGCGCCGGGATGTACGACGATGCGTTTGACCTGAAAACGATTGCCGATGACAAGGCTTTCATACCAGCCCCATGGACGGTGATCGCGGGGAAAGGTCTCGGCTTGTGGGACCTTGGCGGCTTTCAGGCGCGACACGGCGATCTTGACATCCTGCGTGCGGGACTTGTTCGCGATCAGCACGGCGTCGGGCATGGCGATGGCGACGATGCTGTCCAACCCGATTCCTACCAGCCGCAACGACCCGGCCTCGGAACGCAGCAGTGTGTCAGTGCAGTCGATGGCCAGTGCCGGGCCATTGGTCACGACACCTGTGGCATCGGGCGAGCCTTCACGCCAGACCGCTTCCCACCCGCCCAGATCGGACCAGTTGCCGACATAAGGCATGACCGACAGGTTGGTTGCCTTTTCCATCACGGCATAATCAATCGAAATGTCGGGCAGGGCCGCCCATGGCTCGGCGGCCAGGCGGGTAAAGCCAAGGTCAGTTTGCGCGTTGGCAAGGGCTGCGCGGGTCCCGTGCAGGGTTTCTGGCGCATATTGCGCAAAGGCGGCGATCAGGTCCGTGGTGGTGAACAGAAAGATGCCGGCATTCCACAGGTGTTTGCCATCCCTCAACATCGCCTCGGCTGTGACCGAGTCCGGCTTTTCGATAAATCGTTTCAGCGGTTGCGCCGTGGGGGCGAAATCGACGGTGGGATAGGTCAATTCCAGCCAACCATAGCCGGTTTCAGCGCGATCGGGCTTGATGCCAAAAGTCACAAGCTGGCCCGACAGGGCCGTGGGCACGGCAGCGGTCACCGCAGCGCGAAACAGTTTGTCGTCGGGGATCACATGGTCTGAGGGTGCCACCAGCATCAGCGTGCCGGGCTGCGTCGCATCCAGGGCCAAGGCGGCCGCAACAACCGCCGCCGCCGTATTGCGCATATCGGGTTCGATCAGGATCGCCCGTGGCTTTACACCGATCTGGCCCAATTGTTCGGTGACGATGAACCGGAAATCCGAGCCGCTGACCACCACCGGCTCGGCAAAACCGGGTGACGCAAAACGCCGGGCCGAAGCCTGAAACAAGCTTTCCGTGCCAGTCAGGGCGGAGAACTGCTTGGGAAAACTCTTTCGCGACAGTGGCCAAAGACGCGTGCCAGAACCACCACATAGCAAGACAGGATGGATGATCTCGGTCATGGGGGTTTCCTTGTCGTTGCTCTGGGCGCACGCCCAGATTACTTGCGAGCGGAGTTGTGGCGTTTGCTGACCTGCGCATTGACCCAGGCGTAGGTGGTTTCAAGACCGGTTTGCAGGCTTTGCGAGGGTGCCCAGCCCAGCATCTGCTGTATCAATCTGTTGTCCGAGTTGCGGCCACGAACACCCAGCGGACCCGGAACATTGTTGACCGTCACGTCCTTTTCGGCGATCGCAATCACCATGCCTGCAAGTTGATTGATTGTCACCATCTCGTCTGATCCAATATTCACCGGCCCTTGAAAGTCGGACCGCATCAGGCGGATCGTGCCTTCAACGCATTCATCGACATACAGAAAGGACCGGGTCTGCTTTCCGTCACCCCAGACTTCAATCTGGCCGCCATCTACAGCCGTAGCGACCTTGCGGCACATGGCTGCCGGTGCCTTTTCTTTGCCACCGTCCCACGTCCCTTCAGGGCCGAAAATGTTGTGATAGCGCGCAACACGGCACTGCATGCCATGATTGCGATTGTAGGCCAGATAGAGCCGTTCCGAGAACAGCTTTTCCCAGCCATATTCGCTGTCAGGATTGGCTGGATAGGCCGAGCTCTCCTCACAATTGGGATTGTCGGGGTCAAGCTGGTTATGGTCAGGATACATGCAGGCCGACGAGGAATAAAACACCCGCTTGATATTGCGCCTGTAGCAGGCATCCAGAACATTCAGGTTGATGGTGGCTGAATTGTGCATGATGTCGGCGTCATTCTCACCGGTAAAGATATAGCCGGCCCCGCCCATATCGGCAGCAAGCTGGTACACCTCGTCAAAGCCACGATCGACGACAGAACGGACAAAGCTTTGTTCGCGCAGATCGCCCAAGGCAAAGTCATCAGCGGTGGTTTCGCTATATTCATTCGCCTTCAAGTCCACGCCACGCACCCAGTAGCCTTCATGCTTCAGACGTTTGACAAGGTGGCCACCGATGAAACCCCCGGCCCCGCAGACGAGAGCTGTTTTTTGGGTCATGATTTCGGTCCCTATTTACTAACGTATTCAAACGTGTCTAGAACTGTCACTCGATACTGCTCATTCTTGTACGTATGGCATCTTTGGCGTCTGAATCTATATTACGAGAAAGTTGTTCAGACAGCCAGTCGCCAATTTTGATCTTGCCTTCCTTAGCTAGCTGCTCACCTCGACAGATTATCTTTGAAGCGAGTTTATGACCTGCAAGTACCGGGTGAATAAATCGCAGTTCTGAATTCATTTGTGCTTCTTGAACACTAAACGCGATGTTCAAAGTCAGGTGAATGGGCCCCGGCGAAATGTCACAAATGTCGGCTATTTTGAAACCCGCCCGCACCAGTTCGGTTGGTACAAACGCTTCAGCATGCGGCCATTTGGCGTTAAAGCCTGCCTCTGTCAGTTTTTTTGCCATTTCAAGCCTTCGGGATTTTAGATGCTGAACGGCGCGTCGGCTGACGAAGACGAACGGAAAGAACGACTGAAAAATTCTTGCATTGTTCTCCACTCCAAATTCGGCAGACAACCACCTCCGTTGATTTGACGCATGATAGTCCCACCCGCCTTCGGTGCGGTCCATGACCCGTGCAGCCATGAACTCTACGTCACTCTCTATGGCAAGGCGCGAGAGGTCATCCAAATTCACGCCCGACAGAAACGTATCATTCTCCACCATGATGAAATAGTCGGCGTCACAGTTTTCTAAAAAGTGATAAAGTGGGTAATCACCGTTGTACCAAAGGGTGCGCTGTTCGTTCGGATAGATGGGCAGGCCAATCGAACCAAAGTACTGCAAATCATGCCTAAGCGCCAACTCTGGGTTCGGCATCGAAAATGGTTTCGTGACGTCAGCACTAATCTTGACCGGGATGCTGGTGCAGGCTTTCAGTGCCTCTAACACCTTTTCAACACATTCATCCCAAAAATGCGTTCTGAAAAAAATTGCAAGCGCGCCATTGGTTGCCTTCCCACTGATGGACAACGGTTTCGATTTCATTTTCGTCAACTGTAACCTCCAGATAAGCTGCCCGATAAATCAAGATCAGTGAAATCCATTCTGTTTCAGAACTCAAACACCGTACATATCGCTTTCAAGCGGAAACATCTGTCTGACCTTGTCGATGGCATGTGATCCCAGATGAGGCATTTCCTTGCTATATGAATGGTTCACATGACGTTTTTTGATTTCAGTGCCCGTCCGTTCGGCAAGCCATTCGGTAAAGATTTGGATTTCCTCGAGTCGGAAAACAAGGTCAACTTCGCGTCTGCCATCTTTGGTGTCGATATGCGCCTCAAGGCTGAGCGGCGTAAGATCCGTCATCTTGATCCAGTCCGGCGCAAGAGCAATTGCGCCAGTATTCATCCCAACCCCCCCACGTAAAATCCAATCCTCAAAGCTCATTAGGTTTGAGCCGTTCCAATCCGGATTGTAGTTGTATCGGTTGGCTTGGTCTGGTTTGAAGTAATTCAAATAGGACCACAGCATCTCCACTGGATGCCTGCTTATGATAAAGGTCGTCATCCCAGAAATATCGTGCCCCTCTTGAACGAGCAATTGTTTCAGATAAGGGGCGGAGTGATGCGGATGGTAGGGCAGGCGCTGTCCGGCGGTGTCAACGGCGATATCGCCCTTTTCGACCTTCACCAGCCGGTCAAGAATCTGGCGCACGCTTGTCGAACCGCAGCGGGGCTTCGAGATCGAAATCAAACCCTGTGAAAACAGCACTCTCACTTAGAAATCCTTTCCACTCATTTCAACCTTAATTGCTTCCGGTGCCAGCCGAAGTGCTAACTCAGAGAAGGAACTCCAAGTGCTTCCCAACAACAGCGGCGACCTGCTCAGCAGGATGGCATCTGCCAAAGCGTAGTGCAACTGTACAGCCGAGCGATCGTACAACGCGCGCGGCAGCCATGCAAGCCGCTTGCCGTAACGCTGTAAAAGTTCAGTATAGGTTTCCGGCATGTCGGCTGCAAGGAAAATCCGATCCGCCTCACCTTTCGCAATAAGCATGTCGATGCGTGTTAAAAAGCGCGAAAAATGGCTTTTATTGCGCCATTCGTCGATCAACGCATGATCATCGGGTTGCCAGTTTGCGGCGCTTTCATAGGCCAGATGCTCGGATTTGCGACCCCCTTCCATGCGCACATGGGCGGACAGGTCATTGGGGTTCCGGACTGAGGCCACCAGTGCCCGGATCGAGGCTATCGGGGTCAGCGACCTGAGAAAGTGGTTTTCGGTCTCCCAGGTCGAGTGCGGGTTTTGCAAGACAAAGGCTGAACGCGCATAGATGTCTTTGCGGCTGTCGTGGCCGATGGGCACATCTTTCTTTCCGCCCGCCTCATGGGGCATATAGTTATACACGTCGCAGCCGCGCTCCGTGGCATCAGCCAGGAATCGTTGACTGATGACCGCACCTTGGTATTCGAACAGGTCGGTCAGACGGCCTTCACAATGGTGATCCGGTTCCCAGACCACCACCAATTCGCGGTCGCTGCCCGAAGCGATAGCCGCGGCAGAGGCAAGGGCTCGCAAGCGGTTGCCAAGCCCATGCTGCACGTCGATGAACAGTCTTGCCCGTGCAACTACGATTTCGGGCATCGACAGTGCAAGATCGTTCAGCACGCCGGTGGTGATGTCGACGCCGAAATCGCGTCCATCCGGGGGCTTTCCGCCAAACAGGCTGGCAACTGTCAGACGCGGCACCTGGCCCAAAGGCTCCCAAGAAGGGATCAGGGGGATCTTGCTCAGGCAATGCGGCGCATTGTGGGGCAAGGCTGTATAGGGCGCGCGCAACACAGGCGTCAGACCGCGAATCCGGGCAATGTTGATCAGGGCCGAAAAGGCCTGAGCAAGACTTTGCGCCGGACGCGACCCACTTAGCAAATCCTCGGTGAGGTCGAGAACCAGATAGTGGCCTTTGCCCTTGATGACATGCTCTGGTGCGGCAAGGGCGACTTCGGTGTCGATGCGTGACAAAGCGGCGTTCGATCTCGCCAGCAGAAGCGGGATTCGCGCAGGGTCCAGTTGCAAGACGCGACGGCTCAGGCGCCAGGCCAGCAATTCGGTCAGCGCATGCAACCGGCCCGCCGCCTGAATATGGTTTGGTATGGCTGACGGCTCCCAACCGTCGCGTTGAATCGTCAGCATGGCCTCGGAACGCGCCAAGACTTTGAACGGCAGATGAAGCGCGCTTTGGCTCCACGCGGGCATGATCATCGCCAAATAGCGATTGCGGCGAATCATGAACATCGTTCCCGACGTCAGATCGTCCTCGACCGTCTGATCTGCGACAGACCCCAGCCTATCGCCGATCCGCGCCACGTCGTCATGGCCAAGATGGAAAATCGTGCCGGCGGCAACATCGCAGCGGCGTAACCCTGACAAGGTCATCCGCTCGTAGATCTCTGCGTCGTCCCAGCCATAGGAGGTGATATGCTCATTAAAGCCGCCAACCTGTTGCAACGCCTTGCGGGACACAAAGAAAAAGCCATTGACATGGGCCTGATCGTCCGCAGAGGTCTGCCAATTGCCGGCGATGAAACTGCCCGCCGCGACATGATTGCGCTGAAAGAAGTCGGGTGACAGGACGATATCGGCATCGACCTTTAGAATTGTGTCAAAAGAGGCCGCGCGAAACCCTGCATTGAAGGCATACGTCAGGATCCAACGGGGTTCATTTTCGACCCGCAGGATGCGGATGCGTGGGTCGACGATGCCCGCTGATGCGAACTCCTGCGCGACGTGAATGCGCGATGACCAGTCAACAACCACAATTTCGGCAATTTCATGGTTGGCCAACCACGACGGGATTGCCTTGATCAAGTTCTGGGTTCGGTTCATGCTGCAGGTCACCACCGAAATGCCAGGCACGCCCTCGGCCGCCAAAGGGCCAAGTTGCGCGCCGTGGCCTGCAAAGGCCCGGGGCAGGGCAGGCGTTGCCTTGACAACCGGGGCTGACAGCAGCGCCGCGATCCGGGTCTGCGCCTGGGGGGACATGTGAAGGGCAATCAAGCGCAGGTAACGATTGAATGTCGCTTCAAGGTCCGGGGTGGTGTTTGGCAGGAAAGTGTTGCGGATCGACAGGACGTCCCTTAGCAAATCCTCGTCCGAAGAAATGGCAGGGTTGTTGATGATCCGCGAATAAACGGCCAGCAGCCGGTTGTTCAGCGCGATCAGATCTAGGCTGGACGTCATGATCTTCGCAGTTCCATCCGGCAACCCATTCAATGCTCGACTCCGCACGCACCCAGGTACTCATCCGTTGGTTAGCCCATAAGAGCATAGGCGACAACCGATGCGAAAAAGAGATTCGCGACACACGATGACATGCTACGTTACAACACGGGTCAGCGCTAATTCCTCGCATCCGTTCCTGCAATCAAACTGTTGATGAAACCCCAATTCACTGGTGCATACGAATTGGCCGGACGTAAATCTCGCTCTGCGGCGCGCACAAAGCGCGCATCTTGCGCAAGAACAATGGGGCGATTGGGTCGGTCAAGCCGAAAATGTCCGCAGATCAAGGTTGATCGCACCGCGTATCCTTGCCGGATACCGTCAGATTCGCCAACGCTTGATTCCCTGGCCAGATGCAGAAATGCGTGACGTTGCGCGGAACTGCGCCTAGACTGCGGATTGAGTCGCACCCTGGGCCAAGTCGGGGATCCGGGGCCGGCCCGGCTAGATGATTTAGAGGAGAGCCGCAAATGGCCAAAGGTCAGAACAAGCGCAAAGAAGTCAAGAAGCCCAAAAAAGAGGTGGTCAAGCCCAGTACGGTGACAGTGGCGGGCAAGAATGCCGTGCAGACCACGACCAGCAAGGTCAAGGAATAGCAGGGTCAAGGAATCGATCGCCAATCGTCCGTTTGAACGGTTCACTGTCAGACCAGTTCGCAGGGGTGACCATCATCCGTGTTTTGCGCCCCCACAAGGCTCTTTTGACCGGGCAAAGGGTCCGGTCAAAGGAACCTCGCGTCTCGGATATGTGCGCCAAAATGAAATGCGGACTGGACTGGTCTTGTAACACCGGCGTCAGAACCCATTCTGTTACGGCGTGCATGACCAAATAGATCAGCGTGGAAGAGACATGGGGCAGGGCCGAGATGCGTTTGGCCAGCGCCCGGTCGCAGGGCTATATCTGGCTGCTGTGGACTTCCAGCAGATAGGCAAAGCGGCTGGCGACATCTGGCATGCCTCGATCTCGGGGACGTTCAGGACGGCGCGGTCAGACGCTTTAAGGGCCGCTTCGCGTGTCAGACCCAAGTATTCAGGCGACCGTCCTTTTCAATCTGCGTTACCATGGGAAAAACCACAGGAGAGGCGCCATGACCGACAGTTGGACCGTGATTGACCGTGAGGCGCTTGGCGACGAAGCGACTTTGGTGGGCCGCATGATCGCGGCGGCGGATCTGGAGCCTGAAGCCCGGGCGCGGGTTGTGGCGGCGGGGGCCGATCTGGTGCGGCGGATCCGGGCCTCGGTCGCGCCGGGGCTGATGGAGGTGTTTCTGGCCGAATACGGTCTGTCGACCGATGAGGGTGTGGCGCTGATGTGTCTGGCCGAGGCGCTGTTGCGGGTTCCCGATGCCGAGACGATGGATGCCCTGATCGAGGACAAGATAGTGCCCGGCGCTTGGGGGCGGCATCTGGGGCGGTCGTCGTCGGTTCTGGTCAATGCCTCGACCTGGGCGTTGATGCTGACGGGGCGGGTTCTGGAAGAGCGCGAGCCGGGTGTGGTCGGGCATCTCAAGGCCGCCGTCAAGCGCTTGGGAGAACCGGTCATCCGCGGCGCCGTCGGCCGCGCCATGAAGGAGATGGGGCGCAATTTCGTGCTGGGTGAGACGATTGACGCCGCCATGCTACGGGCGCGCGACTTCGAGGCGCAGGGCTATACCTACAGCTATGACATGCTGGGCGAGGCCGCCCGCACCGAGGACGACGCAAGGCGCTATCATCTGGCCTATTCGGCGGCGATCACGGCGATCGCGCGGGCAGCACAGGGCCGCGATATCCGCAGCAATCCGGGCATTTCGGTCAAGCTGTCGGCCCTGCATCCCCGCTATGAGGTTGCAAAGCGCGCGCGGGTCATGGCGGAACTGGTGCCCCGGGTGCGGGCTTTGGCCGGGTTGGCCAAGGCGGCGGGTCTGGGCTTCAACATAGATGCCGAGGAGGCCGACCGGCTGGCCCTGTCGCTGCAGGTGATCGAGGCGGTGTTGTCGGATGTCTCGCTGGCCGGATGGGATGGCTTTGGGGTTGTCGTGCAGGCCTACGGCCGCAGGGCAGGGGCGGTGATCGACTGGCTTCATGCGCTGGCGTCGCGGCTCGACCGGCGGATCATGGTGCGTTTGGTCAAAGGCGCCTATTGGGACGGCGAGATCAAGCGGGCGCAGGTTCTGGGATTGGCGTCGTTTCCCGTCTACACCCGCAAGCAGGCCACCGACGCCAGTTATTTGGCCAATGCGCGCAAGCTTTTGGCGATGACGGACCGGATCTATCCGCAATTTGCCACGCATAACGCCCATACAGTGGCCGCAGTGTTAGAGATGGCCGGGTCAGGCAGCGCCACGCCGCGCCGCGATTTCGAGTTTCAGCGGCTGCATGGCATGGGCGAGCGTTTGCATGATATCGTCCATGTCGATGCGGGCGTCAGGTGCCGGATTTATGCGCCGGTCGGCGCACATCGCGATCTGCTTGCCTATCTGGTGCGGCGCTTGCTGGAGAATGGCGCGAATTCCAGCTTTGTGAACCAGATCGTCAATCACGATGTCGCACCAGAACGCGTGGCGGCCTGTCCGTTGGATGCCCTTCAGGCAATGGGGGATGTCGTCAGCCACGCAATCACCATAGGGCCCGCGCTGTTCGGGGCGCGCGCCAATTCGCGCGGCTGGGATTTGACCGACAGCGGCGATCTGGCAGTGATCGAGGCGGCGCGGGGCGACTTTCAAGCTCGGATCTTCGAGGCGGGACCGCGTTTGGCCGGTGCCCGTGTTGGCGGGTTGCGCCGCGCGGTCTTGAACCCGGCAACCGGGGCTTTGGTGGGCCATGTCGTGGCAGCCTCGGCGGTGGATGTGGAAACTGCACTGCGTCTGGCCGAGCCTTGGGCGGCGACCGCGGATGTCAGGGCAAGGGTTCTGCTGCGAGCGGCAGATTTGCTCGAGGCCGATTTCGGGCAAATCTTTGCCCTTTTGACGCGCGAGGCGGGAAAGACTTTGGGCGACGCAGTGGGCGAATTGCGTGAGGCGGTCGATTTTCTGCGCTATTATTCTGCCGGGGCCAGTGTGTTGAACGCGCCTGCACGAGGTGTCTTTGCCTGTATCAGCCCGTGGAACTTTCCTTTGGCGATCTTTGCCGGGCAGGTGGCGGCAGCCTTGGCGACCGGCAATGCCGTGCTGGCCAAGCCTGCAGAGCAGACGCCGCTGATTGCCGCCCTGGTGGTCGAGGTCATGTTCAAGGCCGGGGTTCCGCCATCGGCGTTGCAATTGCTGCCGGGGGATGGGGCGGTCGGGGCCCTTTTGACGCGGGATGCGCGGGTGAATGGGGTGGCCTTTACCGGTTCGACGGCGACGGCACTGAAGATCAGGGCCGCAATGGCCGCGTTCATGGACCCCTGCGCACCGCTGATTGCCGAAACCGGGGGGGTGAATGCGATGCTTGTCGACAGCACCGCGTTGCCCGAACAGGCTGTACGCGACATTCTTGCCGCGGCCTTTCAATCGGCTGGGCAAAGGTGCTCGGCGCTCAGATGCCTTTATTTGCAAGAGGATATTGCGGATGTCGTCGAGCAGATGCTGTTTGGCGCGATGGACGAGTTGCAATTGGGTGACCCATGGGCCCTTGCAACCGATGTCGGGCCGGTCATTGATGCCACGGCGCGGGCCGCGATACTGGACTATGTGTCGGCGGCTGATGCCGAGGGCAGGGTCCTCAAGCAGATGGCGGCGGGTCCGGGCTATTGCGTCGGACCGGTGGTGCTGCGGGTGGGCGGAATTGCCGACATCCCGCATGAGGTGTTCGGGCCGGTGCTGCATATTGCGCGTTTCAAGGCGGGGCAGGTGGCGGCAGTGGTCGCGGCGGTAAATGCCACCGGGTATGGGCTGACATTCGGCTTGCACACCCGCATCGACGACCGCGTGCAGGCGGTGGTCTCGGCGCTGCAAATGGGCAACATCTATGTCAACCGCAACCAGATCGGGGCAGTGGTGGGCAGTCAACCCTTTGGCGGCGAGGGGTTATCGGGAACCGGGCCCAAGGCGGGCGGGCCGGGATATCTGGCGCGGTTTGTCGTGCAGGCGGCGCCCGATCTACCTGGCCACGCCGGGTCGGCCACTGAGGCCGCGGTTGCTGCCACGCTGGCGGCCCCCTTTGGCGCAGCTTTGCACAGCGCGCAGGTTCTGCCCGGACCGACGGGCGAGTCCAACCGCCTGACCCTGGTGCCAAGACTGCCGGTGCTGTGCCTTGGACCCTCGGTTGCGGCGGCGCTGCGGCAGGCCGATGTCATCCGGGCCTTGGGGGGACATTGCGTCGAGGCTTCGGGCCTGCCTGTCGAGGCTTTGACGCGCCTGCAAGGGTTTTCGGGGGCGATCTGGTGGGGGGATGTCGCGGGTGGTCGTCTGCGGGCGCAGGCTTTGGCTGCACGTCCGGGACCAATTCTGCCGCTGATCGGGGGTTTGCCCGACCGGGGTCACGCTCTGGT
>JBAXXO010000066.1:0-13622 GCA_037127855.1 Alphaproteobacteria bacterium | reverse complement strand
CTGTCTCACCCAACCTGCTACATGCCGTGGTTGCGACCGAGGATAAAAGGTTTTACCAGCATTTCGGTATAAGCCCGAGGGGCATCCTGTCGGCCATCTCGATCAATCTTGCCGCAGGGCGGGGCCCGCTGGAGGGGAATGGCGGTTCGACAATCACCCAGCAGGTGGCAAAACTGCTGTGTCTGGGCGTGGCCTATGATCCCAAAGTCTGGGCCGATGAGGGCGCTTATGAAGATGACTGCCGCAGCGGCGGCGTCTGGCGGAAAATCAAGGAAATTCCCTATTCCATCGCGATGGAAGTCAAATACACCAAGGCCGACATCCTGACGATCTATTTCAACCGGGCGTATCTGGGGGCAGGGGCGCGCGGGTTCGAGGCAGCGGCGCAGCGATATTTCGGCAAGTCCGCCGCCAATCTCAGCCCCGCCGAGGCGGCCATGTTGGCGGGTCTGTTGAAAGCGCCGTCCAAATATGCGCCAACAAACAATCTGCAGCGGGCGCAGGACCGCGCGGCTGTGATCGTCGGTCTGATGAAGGATCAAGGCTATATCACGGCCGATCAGGCTGCCGATGCCGTGGCCAATCCGGCACAGCTTTCAGCGGCAGCGGCGCAGAACGCGGGCGGATTCTTTGCCGATTGGGTCATGGAAAGCACGCCGTCCTATCTTGGCGCGCAGACGACCGAGGATGTGGTGATGGAGACGACGCTGGATCAGCGGATCCAGACGGCGGCAGAGGCTGCGCTGACAACGATCTTTGACACCAAGCTGAAGGATGGTTCCAAGGTTCAGGCGGCCATTGTCGTGATGAGTGCCGATGGCGCGGTCAGGGCCATGGTGGGGGGGCGCAGGACGGCGACGGCGGGGTCGTTCAATCGTGCCACGCAGGCGCTTCGGCAGACCGGGTCCAGCTTTAAACCCTTTGTCTATGCCGCTGCATTGGATGAGGGGTGGAGCCCGATGGACTTTGTCGAAGATAGTCCGCTGACGATCAAGATACCCGGCTCAGAGCCATGGTCGCCCTCGAACTACGATAACGAGTTCAAAGGGATGATCACATTGACCCAGGCCCTGACCGAAAGCCGCAACATCCCCGCTGTCAAGGTCAGTGAGGCGGTGGGCCGCGATGCCGTGCGCAAGGTGGCCGAGGATTTCGGCATCGATTCCAATCTTGCCGAGGGGCCCGCGCTGGCTTTGGGCTCATCCGAGGCGACCTTGCTGGAGATGACGGGGGCCTATGCCGGGATCCTGAACGGCGGGTCGTCGGTCACGCCGTTTGGCCTGCGGGAGTTGCGGCTGAAAGGCACAACGGACCCGATCATCGGGGCTGGCGGCGGCATTGGTGAGCGGGTGATCTCAGTCAAGGCGGCGCAGCAGTTGATCTGGATGATGACCAAGGTGGTTGACAGCGGCACCGGGGCGCGGGCGCGACTGGACGGGCGGCAGGTGGCCGGCAAGACCGGCACCACATCCGAGGCGCGGGATGCATGGTTCATCGGTTTCACCGCGGACTATGTGACAGGGGTCTGGATGGGCTATGACGACAACACACCGCTGGCAGGCGTGACTGGGGGTGGGCTGCCCGCGCAGATCTGGCATGAAGTCATGGTGCGGGTCGAGGATGGTCTGCCCGCCAAAGACCTGCCGATGATCGTACCGCAAATCCGGGCCAAGCCCGTGGCGACGACGGCCGAGGGATCAGATTCCGCCTCGCCGGCACCTGCCAAACCCGCCGCGCGTAAGGATGCGATCACCTCAATCCTCGAACGGGTCTTGGGCAGCGGAAACTGACATCCCCGCGTGAACCCCATGCCCTAAGGCCGACATATTGCGGATACCAACCGGACGTGTAGGGCATGACCTGAAACCGCCGTCAGAACAACCCGTGCGGGATCAGGCGATTGTCATACGCCTCGCGTTCCAGCTCTTCGCGGAAGTTGGGGTGAGCGATGGAAATCAGCAGGCGCGCCCGTTCGGCCACGGTCCGGCCCTTGAGGTTCACGATGCCATATTCGGTCACGACATACATCACATCTGTGCGCGGGGTGGTGACGATGTTGCCGCGGGTCAGGGTGGGCACGATGCGGCTGCGCGGCTCGCCGCGCTTGTCATAGGTCGAGGCGAGGCACATGAAACTTTTCCCACCCCGGCTGGCATAGGCGCCCCGCATGAACTGCAACTGCCCACCGGTGCCCGAGATGTGGCGATGGCCGTCGGATTCGGAGGCGGCCTGACCCTGCAGGTCCATCTGGGTGGTGTTGTTGATCGCCTTGACGCGGTCGTTGCGCATGATGATGTGGGGCATGTTGGTATAGTCGACCGGATGAAACTCGACATCCGGGTTGTTGTGGATGGCGTCGTAAAGGTATTGGCTGCCAAGACCGAAGCTGCAAACGATCTTGCCGACGTCGATCTGTTTGCGGGTGCCGGTGATCTTGCCGGACCGGTAAAGGTCGATGATGCCGTCGGTCAGCATCTCGGTATGGATGCCAAGGTCGCTGATCGTGCTGTGGTTCAGCAGGGAACAGACGGCGTTCGGCATGCCACCGATGCCAATTTGCAGGCAATCGCCATCCTCAAGCTCTGCCGCGATCAGCCGCGCCACGGCCCGGTCCACATCGGTGGCGGCGCCTTTGGGCAATTCGGCCAGGGCGGCACCATCGCCGGGGATCACGAAATCGACGTCCGAGACATGCACCCCTGATCCTGGCCCGCAGACATGGGGCATCGCGGCACATTCCTCGACGATGACCATGCGGGCCCGCTCGATCACCGCCGCGTGCCACAGGTTGGCGGGGCCGAAGTTGAAACAGCCGTCGCTGTCCATCGGGGCGCATTTGAGGATCACGATATCCACCGGGTCGATGAAGCGGCGGTAATAGTCGGGAATTTCGCCCAGATTGACCGGCAGGTAGTGGCCGATGCCGGCATCGTGCAGCTTGCGGTCCTGACCGCCGAAATGAGTCGAGAACCAGAAAAACCGCGCGCCCTCGGGGTCGGCGGTCATCACGGCGCGGGGCCGGCTGGACAGGCAGGAGCGGATCTTGATGTCATGCAGGTCCTGCGACCGCACCGCGAGGGCGGCATCGAAGGCGTCGGGCTGGCACAGGACCGCACCGTAATCGAGCCACATGCCGGGCCGGACCATCGCTGCCGCCTGAGCGGCGGTAATGCGTTGGGCCGGGTTTGCGACGTGTCTGGGCATGTTCGGGCCTCTCTTCAAGCATGGGGCAATCAAGCATGAGATGGGGCGGGGGTATAGCGGAAAAACGCCGGTTGGGCATGTTTAGGCAAGGCAGGGTTGAGGGGTCTTCGACGCGTATAAGTGATTATAACATATGGACAAAAATAGATATTCACAAAAGTCGTTTTTGCGTGGGTCTGTGGCAGGGGTGAAAAAGCGTAATCCGCAGACCCACAGTCGCGGCCGGTGCGAGGTCCAACGGCCCAAGGGTTGGGGGCTTTCGCCGGGGCGCGGGCGGTGGGTCGGCAGGCCAAGCGCCGGCACCGTGGATGCACAGCCCTTCGTCCCGGCCCATGCCAATCTGTCAGTGACCGAAAGATTTGGGCAGACCGCACAGATTTCATGAAATCAGCTTCAAAACCAGTGGTATGGTTTTGCCATGCTCGACGATGGGCAGGCAAGCGCAAAGGAGTCTTATCGTGGGAACCAGTGCAAACGTAATCGCCAGCGCATCGGCACCGGAAATGAACCCGGACGAAGTGCGCGCAATCGCGAAAGAGGCCTATATCTATGGCTTTCCAATGGTCGACAACTACCGTGTGCAATACGCCTATTTTCAGGACCCGTCGAACCCGGAATACAAGGCGCCTCGCAACGTCTTGTTGAACATGGCGCGTGTTTTTACACCGGACGACAAGGCGATCCAGACACCGAATTCCGACACGCCCTATTCCACTGTGGGGATGGATCTGCGGGCGGAGCCCATTGTGTTGACTGTGCCGCCGATTGCGCAGGATCGCTACTGGAGCGCACAACTGATCGACCTTTACACCCATAACTTTGGCTATCTGGGCAGCAGGGCGACCGGTAACGGCGGTGGGAGTTTCGTGATTGCGGGGCCGAACTGGACGGGTGATCTGCCAAAAGGCATCACCAAGGTGATCCGGTGCGAGACCGATATCCTGATGGCCCTGTTCCGGACGCAACTGTTTAGCGCCGGTGATCTGGAGAATGTGAAGGCGATTCAGCAGCAGTATGTCGCGCAGTCGTTGTCGGCGTTTCTGGGCGAGCACGCCCCGGCAGCGGCACCCAAGATCGACTATATGGTGCCGCTGTCGCCGGATGCGCAAAAGTCGTCACCTGAGTTTTTCAACATCCTGAACTTTCTTTTGCAGTTCGCGCCCACGCATCCGTCCGAGACGGATTTGCGGGCCCGGTTTGCCAAGATCGGCGTCGGGCCGGGTCTGCCCTTTGATTTCGACGCGATGAGGCCCGAAATGCAGGCAGCCATCACCGGCGGGATGGCCGATGCCTGGGCGGAGTTCGCGACGCTGACGGCCGAAGTGAGCGCGGGCAAGGTGACATCGGGCGATGTTTTTGGCACGCGCGAGTATCTGAAGAACAACTATCTTTACCGCATGGCGGGGGCGGTGATGGGCATCTACGGCAACTCCAAGGGCGAGGCGATGTATCCGATCTACTATGTGGATGATGCCGGGCAGCCGCTGAACGGTGCCAATCGCTATACGCTGCGTTTTGCGGCGGGGCAGGAGCCGCCCGTCAATTCGTTCTGGTCGGTGACAATGTATGAGCAGCCGGCGAGCCTGTTGGTGGCAAACCCGATCAACCGCTATCTGCTGAACTCAACGATGCTGGACAGTTTCGTGCGTGATGCGGATGGCGGGCTGACGCTGTATGTGCAGAATGCGTCGCCCGGTGCGACGTTGGAGGCGAACTGGTTGCCGGCGCCGTCGGGTCCATTCTCCTGCGCGATGAGGCTGTATTGGCCGAAAGAGGCGGCGTTGGACGGGACTTGGGTTGCGCCGCCGATGAAGAAGTCTGCGTAGCCGGGGGTTAGGGGGACGGGTCTTGGCGCGTTTGTCCGGCCTGCGCCTTTTCAATGGCGGGGGTCTGCGCTAGACTTGTTCCCTGTCTGTTCCTGATTGGGCCCAAGGTGCTATGTCGTTCACCGAGTTAAGCGCCACGTCGAACTTTAGCTTTCTGACCGGGGCCTCGCATCCCGAGGACTATATGCTGCGCGCGGCTGAGTTGGGGTTTGATGGTATCGCGGTGGCGGATGTGAACTCGGTCGCGGGGATCGTGCGGGCGCATACCAAAGGGCGCGAGATGGCGCGGGATGGCGGGCCAGTGGTGCGTTTGATCCCGGCGGCACGGCTGGTGTTGCGCGACGGGTTTGCAGTCACGGCGTTGCCGGTGGATAGGGCCGGCTGGGGGCGGCTGTGCCGGTTGCTGACGCTGGGGCGGCGGCGGTCGGTCAAGGGCGAATGTGATCTGGGGGTACAGGACCTGCTGGATTGGGGCGAGGGCCTTGTATTGTTGTTGCACCCCATGCAGGATCGCAGGCGGTCGGCGGACCGGGCTTGGTTTGGCGTGGCCGAGCGGCTGGTGGCGGCGTTCGGGGCGCGGGTGCATGTGATCCTGGCCCCGCGCTATGACGGGCAGGATTTGCGCCGCTTTGCCCGTGAGGAACGGTTGGCGGGGCGATTGGGGGTGACCACCATCGCCAGCGGCTTGCCGCTGATGCATCACGGGGCGCGGCGCAAACTGGCGGATGTGCTGACGGCGATCCGGCTGGGCGTGCGGATCGAGGCTCTGGGGCGGAATGCGGCACCGCATGGCGAGCAGCGGCTGAGGTCGGAGGCCGAGATGCTGCGGCTGTACCGCGGGCATGAGGCGGCGGTGCACCGGGCGGGCGAGGTGGCGGCGGGGTTGCGGTTCTCGCTGGACGAGTTGCGCTATGAATATCCGTCCGAGGGCACGGGGGCCGAGACGGCGGCCGAGCGGTTGGCACGGCTGGCGCGGGACGGCTTGGTGTGGCGCTATCCGGCCGGGGCACCCGAGCGCGCGCGGGCGCAGATGGAACACGAGTTGGCGCTGATCGGCAAGCTGCGCTATGAGCCGTATTTTCTGACGGTGCATGACATCGTGCAATTCGCGCGGGGGCGGGGAATCCTGTGTCAGGGGCGCGGATCGGCGGCAAATTCGATCGTGTGTTACGCGCTGGGCGTCACCTCGGTTTCGCCCGAGATCGGGACGATGGTGTTCGAGCGGTTCGTGTCTGAGGCCCGCAACGAGCCGCCGGATATCGACGTGGATTTCGAGCATGAGCGGCGCGAAGAGGTCATTCAGCATATCTACGAACGCTATGGCCGGCACCGGGCGGGCTTGTGCGCCACGGTGATTCACTATCGCGGCAAGCGGGCGGTGCGCGAAGTGGGCCGCGCGATGGGGTTGAGCGAGGACACGCTGTCGGCGATGTCGAGCCAGATTTGGGGCTTTGGCAGTTCAAGGTCGATGAACGAACAGCGTCTGGCCGAGGTGGGCTTGGACCCTGCCGACAAGCGGTTGCAACTGACGCTGGGTCTGATCGAGGAGATTCAGGGCTTTCCACGCCATCTTAGCCAGCATGTCGGCGGGTTCATCATCACCGAGGGGCGGCTGGACGAGTTGGTGCCGATCGAGAATGCGACGATGGAGGACCGGACCGTCATCTGCTGGGACAAGGACGACATTGATACGCTGGGCATCTTGAAGGTGGATATTCTGGCACTGGGGATGTTGAGTTGCATCCGCAAGGGATTTGATCTGCTGCGCAAGCATCATGCGGTGCGATATACCCTGGCGACGCTTCCCCCCGAGGACCCGGGCGTCTATGACATGCTGTGCGAGGCCGACAGTCTGGGGGTTTTTCAGGTCGAAAGCCGGGCGCAGATGAACTTTCTGCCACGGATGCGCCCGCGCAACTTTTACGATCTGGTCATTCAGGTGGCGATCATCCGGCCGGGGCCCATACAGGGTGACATGGTGCATCCCTATCTGCGGCGGCGGAACGGGCAAGAGGTGGTCACGTTCCCATCGGATGATCTGGGCAAGGTTCTGGGCAAGACGCTGGGTGTGCCGCTGTTTCAGGAACAGGCAATGCAGATTGCGATCATCGGCGCCGGGTTCACCCCGACCGAGGCCGACCGGCTGCGGCGGTCCTTGGCGACCTTCAAGAAACACGGCTCGGTCAGCGCATTTCAGGGGCGGTTCATGGAAGGGATGGCCGCCAAGGGATATGAGGAGGAGTTTGCGGCGCGCTGTTTTGCGCAGATCGAGGGATTTGGCAGCTATGGCTTTCCCGAAAGCCATGCGGCAAGTTTTGCCCTGCTGGTCTATGCCAGTGCGTGGATCAAGAAGCATCATCCAGGGATATTCGCCTGCGCGCTGCTGAACAGCCAGCCAATGGGATTTTATGCGCCGGCGCAGATCGTGCGGGATGCGCGGGCGCATGGGGTGGTGGTGCTGCCGCCGTCGATCAATGACAGCCAGTGGGATTGCGTGATGGAGGACCGGGATGGCGCCTTGGCGCTGCGGTTGGGGTTTCGGCAGATCAAGGGGATGAGCGAGGAAGAGGCGCAGTGGATCGTGGCGGCGCGGGGCAACGGTTATGCCAGCATCGCGGATGTGTGGCGGCGGGCAGGGGTGCTGCCTGCGACGGTGACGCGGCTGGCAGAGGCGGATGTGTTTGTCGGGCTGGCTGCAGACCGGCGGCAGGCCTTGTGGGCGGCGCGGGCGCTGACGGGCGAGGCGCCGCTGCCATTGTTTGCCGGGATGGACGGCGAGGGCGAGGTCGAGCCTGCCGTGCAGTTTCGTTCGATGAGCGAGGGCGAAGCGGTGGTGGAGGATTATGTGTCGATGCGGTTGACACTGCGCAGTCACCCGGTGGCGCTGCTGCGGCATATTCTGACGCCGGGATGATGTTGGGGTTGGGCGGTTTGTTGGTCAAGTCTCGGTTTTGAGCAGAAGGGCGAGGGCTGTTAGGATCAGGGCAACGCCGGTCAGCACGGTCAGTGGGGGTGTGGGGTGGCCCAGAGCCAGTTCCCACAGAATGACCCAGCATGGGACCAGATAGGTATAGGCCATCACCTTGGCGGCAGGCAGGCGCATTGTCGCGTATTGGATCAGCACGAAACTGAGTGCCGATGCCGCAACGACGGTATAGGCGAGGCAGATCCAGACGATGGCGGGCAGCGCCGCCCAGTCGGTATGCAGGGCGGCGCGGCCTCCCCAAAGCAGCAGCCACAGGAAACCCGCGATGAGAGTGCCGAAGGTGAAGGTCAGCGCCGTTTCGCCGCGGTTCAGGCGGCGGACCATAGGGGCATAGATCGCATGGGCGATGCAGCCAAGGAAGTAGATGACCTCGCCCCGACCGAGATGCAGGGCCAGAACGGCGGCGGGGTCGCCACGAAAAATCACCCACAGCGCGCCGATTCCGCCCAAGGACAGGGCGAACGCGGTGCGCGCCGAGGTGATTTGCCCCAGCAACAACCAGCCAAAACCGGCCGCCATGATCGGGGTCAGGGTAAAGACTGCGGCGGTGGGAACGGCGGCGGCGGTTTGCAGGCCGATAAACATCAAGACGAAATAGCAAGATAACAGGCCCCCCAGAACAAGATAGCGCCACGGTGCTGCAAGGGCGCTGCCGGTCAGGTCAGAGGGTGGGCTGGCGATTGAGCGGATGGTCGAACCGGAGGATAGGCCAGCGGTTGGGCCAAGGCTAGGGCCGACTCTTGGGCTGGAGGCGCGATCAGGGGTTCGGCTAAAGCCTGGACGAGAGGTCAGTGCCGCAGCGGCACCGACGAGAGCCGCGGCAAGGGCAAAGCGCACGAGCGTCAGCGCGGCAGGGGCAATATGGGGGGCAGCCATTGCGCCCAATGAAAACGAACCGGCCACAAGGGCCGAAAATGCCAGCATGGCCAGGTGGCCCGATTGGGCCCCATTCAGTTTTGGCCCGACCCGTTTGAACCCGTGCCATGTGGGCCTTGGCCATCTGCCCGGATCCCTCGGCGGCCCGATTTGCCTGTTCGGGGTCACTTGCAGACCCAGTGCTGGGCTTGCTCTTTGAGGATGGCGAGGAAGGATTGCACCTTGAGTGTGCGGTGCAGATCAACATGGGTCACGATCCACAGCGGCGAATCCCAATCGGGGATCGGTGGCATGATCTCGACCAGATTGTCATTTCTGCGCGCCTCCCAACTGCGCATGAAGCCGATGCCGAGGCCATTGAGGATCGCCTGCTCCATCGCCTCGGGCTCGCTGGTGCGATAGACGATGCGGTCGGGCGTGATATGGTCGGCAAGCCAGCGGTAAAACGGTGCACGGTGGTCGCGGTTTTCCGGGCCGACAAAGCGGTGGCGGGAAAAGTCGGTGGGACCGTCAGGGCGGCCCAAAGTCTGGACATAGGACCGTGCGGCATAAAGGCCCATTTGCAGCCGGATCAGCGGTTGCACGACATTGTCGGGCTCTTGCGGGGCGCCGCCGGCGCGGATCGCCACATGGGCCTCGCCATAGTCCAGCCGGAACAGGCGCATGTCGGAGATGAAGCGAATGGTGACATCGGGATAGGTCTTTTGATAGGCGGCAAAGACCGGCGTCAGGATATGCGAGACGCCGGTGACGGCGGTAACGACCAACTCGCCGTCCACGTTTTCGCCCTGCCCCTTGATGCGGCTGACCAGTTGGTTGAACTGATCCTCGGTCGTCTGGGCGACCTTGAGCAATTCGGTTCCGGCCTCGGTCGGGGTATAGCCGCGGGCGTGGCGTTGGAACAGTTTGGAGCCGAGGCGCCTTTCCAGCGCGTCGATGTGGCGGATGACAGTGGCGTGGTGAACGCCCAGCACCTCGGCGGCACCGGACACGGTGCCAAGGCGGGCGACCTGAAAGGCAGTGCGAATCTCGTCCCAGGTGTCGATCGTCATATGTGCATTCCTGAACAGGGTGGGCGCAGTTTGACAGGGTTGAGTGCGCGGGGGCAAGGGGGTTAGGTTTACGCAGGGGTAACAAGAAAGGAAACGCGATGAATTCGAAAGTGTTGCTGGTCATCAAGGCGCTGTTAACGCTGGCCTTTGGGGCGGCAGGTCTGGCCAAGTTGGCGGGGGCCGAGATGATGGTGCAGATGTTTGACGCGGTGGGGGTGGGCCAGTGGTTCCGCTATGTCACGGGCATCATCGAGGTCGGGTCGGCGATCCTGCTGTGGGTGCCGGGCTTCACCGCCTATGCGGCGGGGCTTTTGGTTTGCACGATGATCGGGGCCTTTTTGGCGCATCTGACGGTGCTGTCGGCCATGGGTCTGGGGGCTGCGGTTCCGGCGGTGGTGCTGGGTGTGTTGGCCGCTGTGGTGTTGTGGGCCAACCGGGCGCAAATTCTGGCGCGGTGATCTGAAGACTGCGTTCCGGGGCGCTGCCCCGGGCCCCGGAATATTTGGGCCAAAATGAAAGGGGGGCAGGGGGATGTATGAGGCGGCGTGCCATGGTAGGGCCGTGGTGTTTCGGGTGCGGTTGCAAGACGGGTTTGGCACGATCCGGCGGTGTAACTGTTCCAATTGCTGAATGCGGGGCGTCATTGCGGCCTAGACCCGGCTCGCGGACATAGAATTCACGCAGGGGGCGGACAACCTGACCCTGTACCAGTTCAACATTGGCAGAGCGAAGCATTATTCCTGCAAGACCTGCTGCATCTATACCCAACGCCAGCGCCGGTCCGACCCGCAGCTGTTTGGCATCAACGCCGCCTGCCTGGCGGGGGTCAGCCCGTTTGACTTTGCCGAGGTGCCGGTAGTGAACGGCGTTGCCCATCCCGCCGATACAGGCGGGATTGTGTGGCAAGTGGGCGTGCTGCGGTTTAAGGCGCTGCCATAGCCCCGCTTGACAGGCTGTCCCTGCAGGCGTATCCGCAGACCCGAATTCCCCGGAGGCAGACGCTTCCGGTCCCTTGGCCTGTGCCGGGATCGCCACCTGTCAGCGCGTTGCGCCCACAGGTGCTGTTCTGCATTTGTCATTGGAAACCCCGCCGCCGCCCCCATATCGGGGTTTTGACACAGGAGAGACATATGTTTGAAAGCCTGTCAGACCGCCTTGGTGGGGTATTCGACCGCCTGACCAAGCAGGGTGCCCTGTCCGAGGCGGATGTGGATGCGGCGCTGCGCGAGGTGCGGACGGCGCTTTTGGAGGCGGATGTGTCGCTGGCCGTGGCGCGGGATTTCGTCAAGTCGGTGAAAACGCGTGCCATCGGGCAGGCGGTGACCAAGTCGGTCACGCCGGGCCAACAAGTCGTCAAGATCGTGCATGACGAGTTGATCCGGGTGCTGGCGGGCGATGAGGCAGCTTCGGATCTGAAGATCGACAACCCCCCCTCTGCCATTCTGATGGTGGGTCTGCAAGGCTCGGGCAAGACCACGACGACGGCCAAGCTGGCCAAGCGGTTCAAGGAGCGTAATGGCAAGCGGGTATTGCTGGCGTCGCTGGATACCAACCGCCCGGCGGCCATGGAGCAGTTGGCCATTCTGGCCGGACAGATCGGAGTCGACAGTCTGCCCATCGTCAAGGGCGAGTCTGCGGTGCAGATCGCGCGGCGGGCAAAAACTCAGGCCACGATGGGCGGCTATGACGTGCTGTTTCTGGACACGGCTGGCCGGTTGCACATTGATGAAGTGCTGATGGACGAAGTGCAGGCGGTGCGGGATATAGCGCAGCCGCGCGAAGTGCTGCTGGTGGTGGATGGTCTGACCGGGCAGGACGCGGTCAATGTGGCGACCGAATTTGACGGCAAGGTCGGGATCACCGGGGTTGTGCTGACCCGGATGGACGGCGATGGGCGCGGCGGTGCTGCGCTGTCGATGCGGGCCGTGACGGGCAAACCCATACGCTTTGTCGGTCTTGGCGAAAAGATGGACGCGCTGGAGACCTTTGAGGCTGACCGCGTGGCGGGGCGCATTCTTGGCATGGGCGATATCGTGGCCCTGGTCGAAAAAGCGCGCGAGACGTTTGAGGTCGAGCAGGCCGAACGGATGGCCAAGCGCTTTGCCAAGGGTCTGTTCAACATGAACGACCTGAAAGCGCAACTGGAACAGATGATGAAGATGGGCGGCATGCAGTCGATCATGGGGATGTTGCCAGGCATGGGCGGCATGGCCAAGGCCGCCGAGAAGGCCGGCTTCGACGACCGGATGTTGAAGCGGCAGATCGCGCTGATCAACTCGATGACCAAGAAGGAACGGGCCAATCCCGACCTGCTGGCCGCCAGCCGCAAGAAGCGCATCGCCAAGGGGGCGGGGCTGGAGGTGTCAGAGTTGAACAAGCTGTTGAAGCAGCATCAGCAGATGGCCGACATGATGAAGAAGATGGGTAAGGGCGGCATGATGAAGTCGGCCATCAAGCAGATGATGGGCGGCAAGGGCGAGGGTGTGATGCCGGACCTGAAAAACATGGACCCCGCCCAGTTAGAGGCGGCGTCCAAGGCGATGCAGCAGGGGATGGGCAGCCAATTGGGCGGCATGCCACGCGGTCTGGGATTGCCGGGCGGCATGGGTCTGCCCAGTGGGCTGTCGGGGATGTTCAAGAAGAAATGACCGTGCTTGCGACTCCACGACTGCGGTTGGTGATGCCGGGGCCGGCGCATGTCGCGGCGCATGCCGCGTTTCTGACTTCGGCCCGGGCCGAGGCCTTGGGCTGGCTGGCAATGCCGCATGAGGCTTGGCGCAACTTTGCCGTGATGGTGGGGCACCATAGCCTGCGCGGGTTCGGGCCGCTGGTGGCCGAGGCAACAGATGACGGACGTGCGGTGGGTATCTTCGGGCCATGGTGGCCCGAGGGTCAGCCGGAACCCGAGATCATGTGGTCGGTCTGGTCCCGGCAGGACGAGGGCAAGTCGCTGGCCTATGAGGCTGCGGTGGTCATGCGGGACCACGCCTTTGGTACTTTCGGCTGGTGGACGGCGGTCAGCTATATCGCGTATGGCAACGAACGGTCGGCGGCATTGGCGCGGCGGCTGGGCGCGGTGCAGGATGGCACCTGGGTCACGCCGCGCGGTACTGAAGTGCGGGTGTTTCGCCATGGCAGGGTGGTGGTATGATGCTGGACACCCCGCGCCTGATCTTGCGGCCGCATGATCTGACCGATTACCCGGTGTTCCGCGACTTTTGGATGTCGGACCGGGCAGTTCATATCGGCGGGCCTTTGCGCCACGATTATGAGGTTTGGCGCCAATTCGCGGCAGAGCGGGGGCATTGGGCGCTGCGTGGGTTCGGGCTGTGGACTTTGGTTGGCAAAGCATCGGATCAGGTTGTGGGCTGGGTCGGATTGCAGCGGCCCGAGCATTATGACGCGCCAGAACTGGCCTGGCATCTGACCAGCGTGAGCGAAGGGCAAGGACTGGCCCTTGAGGCGGCGCGGGCGGCATTGGCAAGGCCACCGCGCAGACCTTCGCAGAGGCGGGCGCCCATGTGGCGGTGACCCATCGCCCCGGCGCGGACAAGGCCAGCGAGGCCGCCGCCTTCGTCGCGAGCCTGCCCGGCGAGAACCATGCCGCCTTCAGCTGCGATGTGGGCGTCACCGAGCCGACGGCGGCGTGATTGCGCAGAAAGCCGCGCAGAAAAAGGA
>JBAXXO010000065.1:0-13762 GCA_037127855.1 Alphaproteobacteria bacterium | reverse complement strand
CGGAGCTTGACTCACAAACGGCTCAACCTGTGAATCCCAATTCTCAACACAGCCTAGTCGGGCGGTCGGGCGGACAGGCAGATGGTCGGAGGGGGCAGGCGGCGGGTCTGGGTCAGGCGGGCTGACGGCCAAGCCGCAGGGTGGGCAACCGGGTCGGCCTGCCGTCAGACGCACGGGCGCATCACAGGCGGCGGACCTTGAGGCGGGTCAGTTGGTTTTCGCGCCGGGTGATCACCTCGAACCGAAAACCATGGAAGCTGAAGCTCTGGCCAACCGCGGGGATCATTTGCGCCTCGTGGATGACCAGACCCGCCACGGTAATGGCTTCGTCATCGGGCAATGCCCAATCTGTGGCGCGGTTCAAGTCGCGGATCGTCATCGTGCCTTCGACCAGATAAGCGCCATCCTCGGCCGGCTTCAGGGCATGGGTGGCACCTATCACATCAAACTCGTCGGTGATCTCACCGACAATCTCTTCCAGAATGTCTTCGAGTGTCATCAGACCTTGAAGGGTGCCATATTCATCCACTACCAGCGCGAAATGGGTGCGACGTTTCAGGAATTGTCGCATCTGTTCGTCGAGTGTGGTTGTCACAGGGATGAAATAGGGTTTCATCGCCGTCTTGACCACATCGAGGCTGGCCGGGTCTGCGCCAGCCCGTTCCAGCCGTGACACCTCGCGCAGCAAGTCCTTGGTGTGGATGACGCCCAGAATATTTTCGTCACTGCCCCGGTAGACCGGCAAGCGGCTGTGAGACGAGGCGAGCACCTTGGCCACAATCTCGTCGGGCGGCAGGTCTGCGTCCAGCATCTCCATCTCGCGGCGGTGACGCATGATTTCATCGACTGTCCGGTCGGCGAGGTCGAGGGCGCCCAACAGGCGGTCTCGGTCTTCTTTCTCGACGGCACCTTCGGAATGGCCCAGTTGGATCGCGCCGAAAATCTCTTCGCGCAGGGCGAGAATCTTTGCTTCGGGGTCGGCGAGGACGCCGAAGGGCCGCAAGATCTGGCGCACCACAGCCCGGACCGTTGTGACGATGGGCGAGAACAGGATGATCAGAACGGCAATCGCAGGGGCGACGCGGGTGGCAAAGGGTTCGGGATTGATGATGGCGAGTGTCTTGGGCAGGACCTCGCCAAAGACCAGGACGAGGGCAGTCACGACGACGGTGGCAATGGCCACACCGTTGACGCCGATCAGATTGGTCATCAGCGCCGTGACCAGCGAGGCAGACAGGATGTTGGCGATATTGTTGCCCAAGAGCAGCGCGCCGATCATACGCTCGCTGTCCTGTGTGACTCGCAGGGCGGCTTTGGCCCCGCGTGCCCCCCTGTCGGCCTGCGCTTTCAGCTTGCCCCGTGAGGCGGCGGTCAGGGCGGTTTCAGACCCCGAAAAGAATGCAGACAGCAACAGCAGAACGGCAACCGCCGTCGCAGTCAGCCAGAAGCTGGGGCTTTGCCAGAATGCGGGGTCGGCTTGCATGTCGTCCTCGGGGTTTTGGGGCAGGCGGGTATGTCAGAATCGTCGGAATAGTCAGGTTGGGCGGATCAGGTTTTATGCGCCAGGGGATGGTGGGTCAGGACCAGGTTCTTTAGACGATCCTCCAACACATGGGTATAGATTTCGGTGGTGCTGAGGTCGGCATGGCCGAGCAAGGTCTGAATCACGCGCAGGTCGGCGCCATGTGCCAGCAGGTGCGTGGCAAAGGCGTGGCGCATTGTATGGGGTGTAACGCGATCAGGGTTCACGCCACCCGCGACTGCGATATCCTTGATCAGCAGGTAGACATGCTGGCGGGTCATATGGCCTGCCGTACCCGGGCCGGGAAACAGATGTTTGGGGATGGGTTTGCCTTGCTGGCGTGTCAGGCCATCTTCGGTATCGCGCAGAGCAAGCCAGGCCACGAGGGCGGCCTTGGCGGGCAGGGACAGCGGCACGAGGCGTTCCTTGTCGCCCTTGCCTTTGACAAGGATCATGCGCGGGTCACCACGCGCTGCGGCCACGGGCAATTCGACAAGTTCCGAAACACGCATGCCTGTCGCGTAAAGCAGTTCGACAAGGGCTGTATTGCGCAAATGGTCGCGGGGGGTTTTGCCAAAGCTGCGCGCGGCGGTCAGGATTGCCGTGACATCAGCCTCGGACAGTGTTTGCGGCAGATGGCGGCTGGCACCGGGGCCTGCGATGCGAAGGGCGGGATTGTCGTCGCGCCAGCCTTCTTCCTTGGCAAAGCGGTACAATTGCCGGATGGCGGACAGGCGGCGGGCGCGGGTGGCCTGTGCAAGGCCCTCGGCCTCGCAGGACAGGATATAGGCTTCGACATCGGCGCGGGCGGCCCGGGCAAAGGTCTGGCCCTGCGCCGCCAGCCAATCCGCAAAGGCCATTAGGTCGCGGCCATAGGCCAGTTGCGTGTTGTGCGCCACGTCCTGTTCGGCAGACTGGGCCTGCAAAAAGGTCGAGATCCAGCGTTTCGGGTCGGGTGTCATGTCAACCCAAATCCGGCCAGACGGCCGCAACCGGTCGTTGATGGCCGTCAGGACCGGCGGTTGTTCGGGATCGGTCTGGGTTGGTCAGCGCTGGCATGACCCTATCCACGTCGATCCAGCAGAATCAGTTCCAGGGCAGTTCTGCGGGCGGCATCCTCAAGCCCGATATGGCGCAGAACCGACAGGCCTTCCGTGACGCCCCGCAGGTCGCCCCCCGTACCCTGTTCGATGCGGGCCAGCGCCAGCAGAATCACCTCGCCGATGCGGCCCTGTTCGAGCAGGGGGCTGATCTTGGCCGGGATGACGGGGGCGTTAAAGGCGGTCTGTATGGCCGCGGACAGGGGGTCGGTTGATGCGACGTCGGTAAGGTTGCCCTTGGCCACCGCTGATAGAAACTGATCGGTCGGTGAGGTTGCGGCGCGTGCTGCCGAAAGGCTTTCATAATCCGAGGACAGAAGGCTGATCTGAAACACGATCTGCGCGGCCGCGCCTGTCAGGGACATGCGGGCCAGCTTGTCGGCATAAAGCGCCGCCAGCGGCACTTCCAACTCGGCTTTGGTCATCTCGCTCCAGGCCAGGGGCAGGGCCTGCTCGGTGGCCCGGACGTCCTTGGCGGTGATCGCGGCATCCAGCTTTTGAAAGGCCGCAACCCGGTCCCAGACCCCGCCCGAGGCGGCGGGCCGTTGGCTGGTGTAAAGCCCAAGAAGCAGGTTGGGTGACAGCGCGCCCGCCCGCGATAGCCGCTCGGCCGCCTCGATCTGTGCTTTCCAGCCGGCCCGGTCGGACAGGTCGGAATAGCTGAACGCGACAGGCAGAGGGGCGACAGGCAGCGGTTCACCAATCGCCTCGAACAAGCGCAGGGTCAGGGGCGTCACCGGATCGGGTGCCGCCAGAATCGTGTCCGTTTCATCCAGATCGGGGTTCATGAAGCGTGTCAGCAGGGCCGCATCGGCCGGGCTGACAGAACCCAGCGTGCGTGCCGTATCAAGTGTCAGGCCCGCCGCCTCAAAATCACCGGCGCGGGCCAGACAGAAGATCCGTGTAGGCAGGGCAGGGGACAAGGTTGGCGCCGAGGCCAAGTAGGTACAGGCACGGTCTTCGTCGCCGATCAGCAGCGCCACGTCAAAATAGCGGCGAAAGATCGCAGGCGAGGCGGTCGCACCTGCCGCATCCAGCAAGGCCCGCGCCTGATCCAGCGCCCCCATGGCCAACAGCTTGTCCACCCGCGCCAACAAAAGGCTTTCGCCGGTGCTGTCACCCGGCGGGTCCGCCTCGGCCAGCAGAACGGTCATCAGCAGGCCCTGCAGCGCCGGCAATTCCTGCGGTGCCTCGGTCGCCAGCAGCGCTTCGATGTCGGTGGTCCGCCCCGTGCCCCAAAGCGCACGCGGCAGCCCGGTCACCTGTGGCGGCAGGATACCGACCGCGTCCAGACCGACCTGACCCAGCACCGAGGTCGTGACGCTGTCGGGCACCGCAGCGCCAACCCGTCCGACAGGTGGTTCGGTGACCCTTGGCAGGGCCTGCACTGCCGGGGTCACCAGCGATTTCGACAACCAGTCGATGGCCGACAGGGGCGCTTCGGCGCGCGCTGTCCCTGCCAGACAGGACAGCGTTCCGAAAATCCAAAGGTAATTCGCCGTCTTAGTCGGCATTCAAGATCACCGGTACTTTGACTTCGGCGCTGACCGGCGCCATGTCTGCAAGATAGGCATAGAGTACCAGACCTGCAAATCCCAGCGCCACCAGCACCAGAACCAGTTTGAACAAACGCCCCATGCCCACATCCCTTCTTGACCCGACCGGCGCCACCGGCCCTGAACACAGGGGCCTTTTGCCATGGCCTGCGTGATCCGTGCTGCGATTGTATATGGCATTTGCCGCGACTTCACGCCATGCAGGCAAGAAAGATCGGCGCGCGGGCAATTATTGGCAAAGGACGCACCGCAACTTGCGCGGTGCGATCAACGGGGACCGGAATAGACAGGCATGCAACGGCTAAAGAAGACCGTGGTCATGGTGGGAATGATGGGGGCCGGCAAGACTGCCGTGGGGATGTCTCTTGCGCGGTTGCTGAAGGTCGAGTTCGTCGATTCGGACGAAGAAATCGTGCGTGCCGCCGACCGTAGCATCGCAGAAATCTTTGAACGTGACGGCGAGCCGTTCTTTCGGGCCCGCGAAACCGAAGTTCTGAGCCGTCTGTTGCGTGGCACACCTTGCGTGTTGTCGACGGGTGGCGGTGCTTTTCTGGCAGAAACCAACCGCAGGCTGATCCACGAATCGGGCGTCTCGGTCTGGTTGCGCGCAGATCTGGACCTGCTGTGGCAGCGCGTGCGCCACAAAAACACACGCCCCTTGCTGCGTACCGCCAATCCCCGCGAGACGCTGGCGGCGCTGTATCAGGCCCGTGTGCCGCTGTATGAACAGGCCGATCTGGTGGTGGACTCCGTGGCCGATCTGTCGGTGGATACCATGGCGCAACGCGTCGCCGCGGCCCTGATGCAGCGCCCGGATGTGCTGGAGGGGACCTGACATGCCAAATTCCAACCCCGTCTGCAATACGGTGCAGGTCGATCTTGGTCCGCGCAGCTATCAGGTGCGGATAGGCTTCGGCCTGATCGATGCCTTGGGAACCGAACTGGCCCCGCTGCTGCACCGGCGCAAGGTGGCGGTCGTGACCGACGAAACGGTGGCAGCCGCCCATCTGATGCGTCTGGCCCAATCGCTGGAAAGTGCGGGCATCGCGATGACGGCGCTGGCCCTGCCGCCCGGCGAGGGCACCAAGGGCTGGGAACAGTTCACCCGCTGTGTCGAATGGCTGTTGGAACAGAAGATCGAGCGCCGTGACGTCGTTGTGGCGTTTGGCGGCGGCGTGGTCGGTGATCTGGTCGGCTTTGCCGCCGCCGTTCTGCGGCGCGGCGTGCGCTTTGTGCAACTGCCGACCACTTTGCTGGCGCAGGTTGACAGTTCGGTCGGTGGCAAGACCGGGATCAATACCGCGCAGGGCAAGAACCTTGTGGGTGCCTTTCACCAGCCATCGCTGGTGCTGGCCGATATCGGCACGCTGGACAGTCTGCCCCGACGCGACCTGCTGGCAGGTTACGGCGAGGTGGTGAAATACGGCCTGCTGGGTGATCTCGGCTTTTTTGACTGGCTGGACACCAACGCCGCCGCGATGATCAACGGCGATCAGGCGGCGCGTCTGCATGCTGTCACGCGCTCGGTTCAGATGAAGGCGGGCGTCGTGTCGCGGGACGAAACCGAAGAAGGCGAGCGCGCGCTGTTGAATCTGGGCCACACGTTTTGCCACGCTTTGGAAAAGGCCACCGGTTACAGCGACCGCTTGCTGCACGGTGAAGGGGTGGCGATTGGCTGTGCCCTGGCGTTCGAATTGTCGCAGCGTCTGGGCCTGTGTTCGCAAGAGGCGCCCAGCCGTGTGCGGGCGCATCTGCATTCCTTGGGCATGAAGACCGATTTGTCGGACATTCCGGGCGACCTGCCCGACCCGCATGCCTTGCTGCGCCTGATGGGGCAAGACAAGAAGGTGGTGGATGGCAAGCTGCGCTTCATCCTCGCCCGTGGCATCGGTCAGGCCTTTGTGGCCGAAGATGTGCCCAACGATGTGGTGCTGAAACTGCTCGCCGATCGAATGGACCAAGCTTGAGTCCTGTACAAAAGCCGTTCGCCCGCTGAACACGCGACAGCGTGGTTGCCTGAGGGCCCGTAACGCCACTGGCCCTGCGCCGTTGTTCCAGTTACGGTGCAGCTACGGCGGTCCCGCGCGACCCAAGGCGCAAAATGTCTCATGGAGGAATCGATGCAATCGCTGGTGCTGGAAAGCCGCATGTCCCTGTGCCTGCGCGATTATCCCATCGAGGCGGACGAACATCTTGGCCCACATGATGTGCGTATCAAGCTGCACACGGTGGGCATCTGCGGGTCTGACCTGCATTATTACACCCATGGTGCAATCGGCGACTTTGTGGTCCGGGCACCGATGATCCTTGGCCACGAGGCCTCGGGCACCGTCGTCGAGACCGGCGCACAGGTCACCACCCTAAAGCCTGGTGATCGCGTCTGCATGGAGCCGGGCATACCCGACCCCAACAGCCGCGCCACCCGCCTTGGCCTGTACAATATCGACCCTGCCGTGCGCTTTTGGGCGACACCGCCGGTGCATGGTATCCTGCGGCCCTCGGTGGTCCACCCCGAGGCCTTTACATTCAAACTGCCCGACAATGTGTCCTTTGCCGAGGCGGCAATGGTCGAACCGCTGGCGGTCGGTGTTCATGCGGCCACCAAGGCCCAGATCAAACCCGGCGATGTGGCCATGGTGTCGGGCGCAGGGCCGATTGGTCTGGTCACGGCACTTGCAGCGCTTGCCGCCGGCTGCGCCCGCGTCTATGTGACCGACATCGACGAGACCAAACTCGCCATCGCGGCCGGCCTGTCGGAATCGATCACGGCGGTGCACGTCAAGTCCGATCCACCCAAGCAGATCCTGGCCCAGACGGCGGGCTGGGGCGTCGAGGTGGTGTTTGAATGTTCGGGCAGCGCCCAAGCCGCCACCGGCGTTTTTGATGCTCTGGCACCTGGGGGACGGGTGGTTTATGTCGGCATCCCGACAGGACCTTTTCCCTATGACCTTGCCAAGGCCATGGTGCGCGAGGCGCGGGTCGAACACATCTTTCGCTATGCCCATGTCTTTCCGCGCTGTGTCGGCCTGCTGTCATCTGGTGCCATCGACCTCAAGGCGCTGATCACCCGCAGTTTCGATTTTGCAGACTCCCTTCAGGCCTTTGAAGTGGCTGCGACCGCACCCAAGGGACAGGTCAAGATGCAGATCATTCTGCCGCAATAACCCGCTTTGCGCGTTCATTTTGGCCGAAATATCCAAAGAGCCCTGTAGTCGGCGTAACTTCTGCCAACCTATCCCGATAACCCTGCGATTCAGGCCCGCCGCTCGCCCAAGTCCGTGATCGCTGGCGCGTCTGAATCGCGTGCTCTTTCCATGAAAAGCCTTTGGCCTCGGTCCCTTGCGCCACGGCTCTCTTGCTGACTCCAATGTGCCGGGGTCGCCGCCACAAGAGATCCAGATGCCGCTGGTGAACAGGCCCAGACCGCGACCGCACTCCCCACTTCGCCAGAGCGGATCGGCCAGCATTCCCCCCGCGGCACCATCTCGGGCAGGTTGGCAAGATCTGCGCATCGGGCCGTGATCAGTCTGCTTCTGTCAACGCTCGCAGGTCCAAGAACCGTTAGGCGTGATGCGGGATGCCTGTACGCGTCTCAGTCAACTCGGCATTGCTTGTCTTGGGTTGCACTCAATCTGATTCAGACTGAGTTCAACCCAAGACAAACAAGTCGTTGGGAATGTCGCGCGTTGCGTCGGAACCGATTCTGATCGAAATAGTCCAGCAACGATGACTTGCCCGGCCTGTGCTCAGCCGTCTGCTGCGACGAATTCCACATCTGGATGTTGCGGCCAATAAGCTGATGGCCGCCCGCACCCTAATTCCTTACACCCAGATATAGGCGCCGCCGATCGCCTGGGTCTCGCTGTTCGTTCCCCTCTCGCACGGGAAGCCGCGCGTCGATGATCGCAAGGTGCTCAGCGGCTTCATCTTCGTGATCTGCAATGGCCTGAGGTCGTGTTACGCGGCCGCAAGTTACAGACATCAAGAGACAGTTTACAATCGCTTCGTTCGTTGGCGTGAAATGGGCCTGTTCGGGCGCATCTTTGGTCAGGCTCGCCACAGGCGGTGGGGATACCAAGGAAATCATGATCGAAACCACCCGCTTCAAGGTCCATTGGACTGCGACCAGCCAGGTCAAGAAAGAGCCAACGCCACCCGCACCAGCGCTGGTCGCTTGCCTGTCAGCATCCCGCCCAGCCATGTGCTTGGCTTGGCCGCAGCATGCGCGTGCGGTTTGATGATGACGCTGTTTGGCCCGATGATCAGCTACCTCCCGAGGGATCGCTCGCCCATCTTTGTGTTGGCTCCGAGGCTCTGCTTGCCACCGATCAAGTGCAGTCGTGGAACTAGACCGCGCCAAGCCAGGCCAGGCCGCGAAGTCCCGCGCCTTCCGGAATGTCTGGGGTGGCGGTGCCAGTACTGCTGTCGCTGTCGCAATCAGCGGTCTGATGCCTGGGTACTGTCATCAGCCGGCGGGCCACTTCATTCGCTTTTGCTTGGCGGCGGTTCTTTCGCCACATCACAGGGCTGCAACGGCGGAAGAAGTCCAGCACGTGATCCCACCGCAGCTTGTGGCGCGACTCCGCCCGACACCAAGCGTCACCCCAATGGACCTGAAACACATTCTGCGCCAGATCGAGCCCGGCCGAAGTAATCTACGACATGACCGCTCTCCTTTGTGGGTCATCGCAGACCCACCTTGGCACATCGATGCCGTTCGAGGGCGGTCACATCATCAAGGCCTATCTGTCACATCCCCTTGGTTGGCCGGGGCGCTTCGCCACGTAATCATAATCCGAGGCTGCGGAAATGGTCATTGATGGCACCTGCTGTCGCAAACCACACGGCATCGCCAGCCTTGGCGCGAAGTTGCGTCAAGGCCCGCTCCAGATGATAAAACCGGTGTGGCTGGCCCATGATGTAACCGTGCAGCGCGATCCCCATGACCAGCGGACGGCGGGCAGATTCCGCCAACATCACATCGAAGGCGGCCAGGATCATGTCACAAAACTCGGCCCCCTCGCGCTTGCGTCCGACGATTTGGGGTATGTCGTTCAATTCTTGCGGGTAAGGAACCGACAGGATGCGACCCTTGCGGGTCTGCATCCAAGTGGGTTGGTCATCATGGCACCAATCCAGAAGATATTCATAGCCCGCCTCATGCAACAAATCCGGCGTCACGGCGCTTTGCGATATCCACGGCCCAAGCCAGCCCTTGGGTGCAAGGCCTGTCTGCGCAGTCAACACAGCCGTCGCTTCGGCGATCAGCGCTGCCTCCTCGGCCTCGGGCAAGATGCCCTGACGTTCGGCATTGCTGCGCCCATGTCCGGCGATTTCATCGCCACGGGCCAAAAAGGCCTCGGCCAAACCGGGGGCTGCCGCGTAGATTTCACTATTGATCAGCGCGGTACATGGCATTGCAAGACGGTCGAACAACTCGATCATCCGCCACAGGCCAACCCGGTTGCCATAATCGCGCCAGGCATGGTTCAGGACATCGGGCTGCGGTCCGCCCGGGGCAAGCTCGGCGCCAAGGCCCGAGGCAAATCCGAAGCATTCGACGTTCATGCCGACATAGACGGCCAGTCGCTTGCCTTCTGGCCAAGCAAAGTCGGCTCTTGCCGGGATGGGGCTGTACTCATAGCGGGCATGATGGGGGAGGGGCATAGGATGTCCTTTTACTGCAGGGGCCAATCTGGCGATAATTGGTCGGAACAGCAACGGTTCGTGCAATGTCCATGATGGCTCCAGGCTTTGGCGCATGCCGGGTTCGCAACGGCGCAAATCGAGCGTGGTACAATTTTCAGGCTGTCGCGTCAGCAGTCGGTCGCGGCATGGGCAACGGATCCCCTGAGGCATCATTTCTAGCATCGGCGTGGGTTTGCCGACGACCGTGTACTGTCCCGGACCACCGGAGCCGGTTATCAGGGCGGGTTTTTGCGGTTTGGATGGAATGGGGGGGTGAACAGGGCGAAACGTCGCGCTATCGTTGTGGCGAAGGTCTTGCGACGTCAAGCAAACGTGACGCCGGAAAGAGGCCTACTCGGGCGGTTTTGCAATTGGGGGCCGATCGTGGCGCGAGGATTTGTGACTGGAATGTTGTGGGGCGTCGCAGTCGCCGCAGTCGGCTTGGCCCTGATCTCGCAGATGTCCCCTTTGCCTGACCCAAAGGTCGAGCCAAGTTCAGCGGCTGCCGCGCCCCAAACCGCGCCGCCTGTTGCAGTGTCAAATCAAACTGCCGCAGTTCAGCAGGCTGACAAGGCGGCAGCGGAAGAGGCCGCACTGGACAAGCTGGCGGCAGAGAAGGCAGCCACTGATACGGTGGTCGCCGATGCCGCAGCGGCTCAGATCGCCTCTGCCACACCTCCGGCGGTAACGACGGATGCGGCACCTTTGGCATCGACCGGGCAAGCAACAAAACTGCCTTTGGCGCCATCGGTGGCGACGGGTGCGCCCTCATTGACCGGTCTGGATCAGGCATTGACCGTTCCGGACCCCGAGCCCGACCCGGACATGCCCGACCCGACCCCAGCGCAGCCTGACGGTCCCACGGATGCCTTGCTTGTCCCTGGACCGTCGAAGGGGCAGCCAGAGCCCGCGCGTCTGCCGCAGATAGCACCCGTGGCAGACCCAGATATTGTAACACCCTCGCCCGCGGCGGTGGCCGAACCCAAGTTCGACACGGTGCCGGCGCCGAGCCCGGCTGCGACGTTGAAGGATGATCAACCGACGCTGCCGGCCGCCAAACCGTTGGAGGACAAACTGCCGACCACCGTGTTGGACAAGACTGTACCAGGGGTCACGACGGGCGAGTTGCCGCAGATCGGTGACGCCCCGATCGTGCCGGCCGCGCCGCCACCCGAGGTGTTGCCGGTGCAGAAATTTGCCCGCGCCTTTGAGAACCCCGCCGCCAAGCCGCTGTTCGTGATCTTGTTGCACGATGTCGGTGCGGCGGGGATGAGCCGTGACGAGCTTGCCAGCCTGCCCTTTCCGGTCAGTTTTGTCATCGACCCGCTCGCGACCGATGCAAAGCAGGCCGCCGCCGCCTACCGGGCCGCCGGGCAAGAGGTTTTGACCCTTGCCAATGGCATCCCGCGGGGAGCGACTGCTGAGGATCTGGAGACGACCTTTCAGACGCTTTCAGCCATCCTGCCCGAAAGTGTCGCCGTGATTGATCAGGCGATTGGCGGCTTTCAGGATCAGCGACCCTTGGCCAAAATGGTTCTGCCGGTCATTCAGGGCGAGGGGCGCGGAGTGGTGACCTATGATCGCGGCTTGAATGCCGCCGATCAGATTGCCCGCCGAAACGGCGTACCGGCGGCGGTGGTCTTTCGCATTCTGGACGCCGAAGGCGAGAGCAAAAGCACGATGCGCCGCTATCTGGACCGGGCCGCCTTCAAGGCGGCGCAGGAGGGGCAGGTCGTGGTCATCGGGGATACCCGCGCCGAGACGATTGCAGCGATTTTGGAATGGACCATTGAAGGCAAGGCCGGAACGGTCACGCTGGCCCCGGTGACGGCGGTGCTTGGACGGTAGGGGGCTTGCACGCGGGGAAGATTAAGAAAGTCTTATCATATCAGTAGATTAAGCGCAGTTGTGCACTGAAAATCAAAGTTTTGTTGTCGGGGTGCTTGGTGGACAAGGCGAATTGCATTCCATCAGGTTCACCGGACCCAACGCAACTCGCAACATTCCCTACGGCTTGGCGTTGTCGGATTGCACTCAATCCGCATTGGATTACGTGCAACTCACTTTACCCGCGTGACCGGCGGAAGAGAGTTGGATGTGTGCAGCCCGCCGTCTGGATCAGAAGTTGCCGCGTCTGGTGAAGGTGCCGGCATCCTCGGCGGCGCGGCGCAGGGCGCGGGATTTGTTGACCGTTTCTTGGTACTCGGCCTCGGGGTCGCTGTCATGGACCACGCCGCCGCCAGCCTGAATGTACAGTTTACCCTCTTTCAGGATGGCGGTGCGCAGGGCTATGCAGAAATCCATCTCGCCATTGCAGGCGAAATAGCCGATGCCGCCGCCATAGATGCCGCGCTTTTCGGGTTCCAGCTCGTCGATGATTTCCATCGCGCGGACCTTGGGCGCGCCCGAGACGGTGCCGGCGGGCATGCCGGCGAGCAGGGCCGACAACGCGTCCTGGCCGTCGTCGATCTGGCCTACGACGTTGGAGACGATGTGCATCACATGACTATAGCGTTCGACGATGAATTTCTCGGTCGGGCGCACCGAGCCTACCTTTGCCACGCGGCCCACGTCGTTGCGGCCAAGGTCGAGCAGCATCAGATGTTCGGCGAGTTCCTTTTGATCCGACAGCAGGTCAGCCTCAAGCGCGCGGTCTTCTTCGGGGGTGGCACCGCGTTTGCGGGTGCCGGCAATCGGGCGCACCGTCACCTCGCCTTCGCGCAGGCGGACGAGGATTTCGGGGCTTGCGCCGACGACCTGAAACCCGCCAAAGTTGAAAAAGAACATAAAGGGCGACGGGTTGGTGCGGCGCAGCGACCGATAAAAAGCAAAAGGCGGCAGCGCGAAATCCTGCACCCAACGCTGGCTGGGCACGACCTGAAAGATGTCGCCGGCGCGGATGTAGCTTTTGGCCTTGTCGACCGCGGCCTTGTAGCCGTCATGGGTGAAGTTCGACACCATCTCGCCCACCGGGGCCGCATCGCCCAGATCGCGCAGCGCAGGCGGTGCACGGTCCAGGTCGCGCAGCGCGTCCATCACCCGTTCGGCGGCCTGCGCATAGGCCGCGCGCGCCGACAGGCCCGAGGTCACGAAAGCCGGCGAGATCACGGTGACCTCGCCCTTGACCCCGTCCAGCACGGCAACGACGGAAGGGCGCAGCAGAACGGCATCGGGCAGGCCCAAGACATCGGGTTTCACATCTGGCAGATGTTCGACCAGCCGGATCATGTCATAGCCCAGATAGCCGTAAAGCCCCGCCGCGATGGCAGGCAGGCCCTCGGGCAGATCGACGCGGCATTCGGCGATCAGGGCGCGCAGATTGTCCAAGGGCGCACCGGGCTGATCGTGAAAGGCGGCAGCGTCAAAGCGGGCGGCGCGGTTGATGCGGCTTTGTGTCCCGTGGCAGGTCCAGATCAGATCGGGCTTCATGCCGACCACCGAATAGCGGCCGCGCACCTCGCCCCCTGTGACCGATTCGAGCATGAAAGTATCGGTCCGCGCCTCGGCCAGTTTGGCCATCAGCGAGACCGGCGTGTCCAGATCGGCGGCAAGCCTTGCATAAACGAGGGCGTTCTTGCCCAGCACCCAATCATGCTCGAACGCGTAGAAGCTGGGATAAAGCGACATCCGGGCCTCAGTTCATCTGGGCCTGGACGGAGTTGATCACCGTCTGGTCGATCTTTAGCCCGCCTTGCGCCGTCATGGCGGAAGTGAACAGGTCATAGGTATCTTGCGCCAGCGATTGCTGGACCTGCGATGCCGTTCTGTCACGCAGGGCTATCGAGTCGGGTTTGGTCAGGTCGGCGGGAGTGTTCCCGTCAAGCCGGATCAGGCCGACAAAATCGGGTAGGTTCAAAGCTTTGACCTCGCCCACGGCCATGGCAACTGCGGCGGCG
>JBAXXO010000064.1:0-13812 GCA_037127855.1 Alphaproteobacteria bacterium | reverse complement strand
ATCCCGCAGTTTCAGCCCGTGAACAACGTGTTGAGACACTACCGCTAGAGCGGGTTGTGCTCAATCTGAGTCAGATTGCTTGAAATCCAAGACAGTCAAGCCGATCAGATTGTCGCGCGTTGCGTCGGGTCGGGTGAACCTGATTGAATCCAACTCGTTCTAATCCCAGATGATTAGGTCTCAAATCTTCTGAAACTGGGTTATCGGACCATGAGAAAGCGCTCATTTCCGGGTATCTGAAACCCTTGGAGTGTATGTCCGTTGCGCCAAAACGCCGAACAGCGTGCGCCCGCCTTTCCATCCCTTAACAAAGCCTTGCTACCTAAATCGTCGCATGGGCAACGCGCCCCTTTGGCGGCTAGGATGAGGGATAGGGCATGAACAAGGCGATTACCGAAGGGCTGGTGCTGATGCCACCGCCGTTTTCCGCAGGGTTGAACCTGTGGTCGCGCGAAGATGGCCTGTTTGGGCAGGGCAGTTACCAGTCGCAGTCCAACGCGGCATATGTCCCGTCAGATCAGGATTTTGGTGGTTGTCTTGAATTGCAAAAGACGCTGACCACGCAGAAACTGCGCTGTTTTCAGTCGATCCCCTTTGAACCCGGCCTGTACTTGCGCGTCACAGCCAAGATCAAGGCCGTCTCCGGCGCGCTGCCTTCGGTGCGGATCGCAGGCTGGGCGGGCAATGCGTCTGGGGGCAATGTTTCGACGGCCGTGCAGATCGGACCGTCGGTTGCGCTGACCAGCTATGGGCAGGTCGTGACCGTCTCTGCCATTATTGGGTCTGGGGACCGGCTGGGCGTTGACATGGTCTGGGGCCTGACCCCAGTCAATGGCCATCTGGGATTGGATTTGACCGGCCCCACGGGGGGGGTCGTGCGCATCGAAGACATCGTGATCGAGGATGCCAGCGACCTCTTCCTTTCAACCCGGTTCAACTGGGTTGATGTGCGCGATTATGGCGCGATCGGCGATGGGGTGACGGATGACCTTGCCGCGTTCAACGCTGCCGATGACGCGGCTTCGGGCAAGATTGTCCTAGTCCCGCGGGGCAATTACCGCCTGTCTAGCTCGATGACATTTGACAACCCGGTGCAGTTCGAAGGCACCGTCTCGATGGCCGCAAAAGATCGGTTGGTCTTGCGGCGCAATTTCGATCTGCCGACCTATTCAACCGCATTTGGCGGCGAACTGGCGGGCTTCAAGCGGGCCGTGCAGGCGCTTTTCTTTTACACCGACCATGTCGCACTGGATCTCGCCGGGCGGCGCGTCGAACTGGACGCGCCGATCGACGTGAGCGCTTTGTGCGGGCTATCAACCTTTGCCGAGCGCCGCGTGATCTGCAATGGCCAATTGCAAGCCATCACCTCGACGGCATGGAACACCACGACTGTTTCCTCGGTTGCGACCTATTCTACCGCCAACCCGGCCCGGTTGACCGGGGTGGCCAATGTCGCCAATATCCCGGTTGGCGCGCGGATAAGCGGTACGGGTGTGGGGCGCGAGGTCTACGTAAAGGCCCGTAATGTCAGTGCAGCCACGGTAGAGTTGAGCCAGCCGCTTTGGGCGGCGGCGGGCACACGGACCTTTACGTTCGAACGCTATAAGTACATGCTGGATTTCTCGGGTTTTGCCAGCCTGTCGAAATTCGAGGTCACCAATGTCGAGTTTCTAAGCAGCGGCCTTGCCAGCACGATCCTGTTGCCGCCCGATGGCGAATCGTTTCGGCTGGCCTGTTGTGTCGTGAACAAGCCCAAAGACCGCGGCTTCAGTTCGATTGGGCGGGGCTGTCAGGATTTGCAGATCGACTCTTGCCAGTTCATCTCGAACGAGCAGACTTTGGCCGCGCAGAACCGCACCACCATCGCCTTCAACGTTAACGCGAACGACGCCAAGATCCGCCACAACCGGTCCAACCGCTTTGCGCATTTCGGCATTATGAATGGCACCGGGCATATCATCCTGGGCAATCATGTTCTTGGCGGCGACAATGAAACCACGGGCATCCGGCGGGCAGGGCTGGTCTTCACCTTGCCCAACGTGAAATCGTTCCTGACCGGCAATTGCATCGACAACTGCTTTATCGAGATGTCGAATGAACAGGATGACCGGCCTGACTTTGCCTCGCAATACACCTTTGGCGGGTTGACGATCACTGGCAACATCTTCACGGCGTCGGATGTGGCCCCGTGGTTCCGCTGGCTGGTGATCACGCCGCGCGGCGCGGGGCATTCGCTAAACGGGCTGATCGTGGCGAACAATGCCTTTCGGGTGGTCAATGCCGTGATCGACCGCATCGAGATGGTAGACACGACCTATTCCAGTCTGGACTTCGACAGCTTTCGCAATGTGGTGTTCGAAAACAACACCTTCAACGCGATCACCCAGACCAGCTTCAGCCCGGTTCTGGTGCAACATACCCAAAACACCGCTGCCGACACATGGTCGGTCAATGCATCGGCCTATCTGCCATTCGGGTCATGGGCGCGCAATGTGACGGCTGTCGTGCCCAAGGGGGCGATCACAAATGCCAGCAATGCCGCGCAATTCGTGATGCCTTACACCGAGGTCCAGCAGGGGGCGGGCAAGAACCTTGCCAACCTGAAATGGCCGACGCCAGTCAAGGGGGTCATGCAGGTCACGCTGCGGTGCGACAACCCGCTGTGACCACGGCCTTGTGACGTTACGGCATTGGTGAAAAAGGGCGGTCCTGCGGGGCCGCCCTTTGTGTTTGCCCAACAGCGGTATCGACAGGCGCAGCCGAATTGTGCAAGCCTGTCATCACGCCGGTTATATGGCTAGGGACTGTGTTCCGGGCGTGCCTTGGGGAGGGTTTGATGAAGCTGGCAGAACAACGGCACATTGCGGCTGCGCCTTCGGTGGTCTGGGCTGCGCTGCTGAACCCCGAGGTGTTAAAGCAATGTGTACCCGGCTGCGACAGCCTGACCGGGAACCCTGCCGACGGCTTTGAGGCGGTGGTGGTGCAAAAGGTCGGGCCGGTGTCGGCGCGCTTTACGGGCAAGGTGACAGTGTCAGACATCGTTGAAGGCCAGTCGCTGCGCATCGCAGGTGAGGGTCAAGGCGGGGTTGCCGGCTTTGCCAAAGGCGGGGCGAATGTCATCCTGGCTGCCGAAGAGGGCGGGACGCTGCTGTCTTATGAGGTCGATGCCGCGGTTGGTGGCAAGATTGCGCAACTTGGCAGCCGGATCATTGATGGTTTTGCCAAGAACATGGCCGGGCAATTCTTTGACCGGTTGCAGAATGCCATCGAAGGGCCGGATGAAGCGGATTTACCGACTGGTGACGCGCAGGCCGGGGATGCGCCGGAGGAAGAACAGAAAAAAGGTTGGTTCAAGCGGTTGATCGGCTGAACCTTTTGACAATGATCTGGGAGGATCGCATGACGAAAGTATCGATGGTCGTGAACGGGGTTTCTGTCACGGCAGAAGCCGAGGGGCGAACGCTGCTCTCGGCCTATCTGCGGGAAGGGCTGGGGCTGACCGGAACGCATGTGGGCTGTGACACCTCGCAATGCGGGGCATGTGTTGTGCATGTAGACGGGGTCGCTGTAAAAAGCTGCTCGGTCTTTGCGCAGGATGTGGCGAGTGCTGCGGTGACCACGATCGAGGGTATGGCCAACGAGGATGGGTCGCTGGGCGTGGTGCAGCAGGCGTTTCAGGATCATCACGGGCTGCAGTGCGGGTTCTGCACGCCGGGAATGGTGATGTCGGCCTCTGCCTTGCTGGCGACCAACCCCAGACCGACCGAAGCCGAGGTGCGCCACGGTCTGGAGGGCAATATTTGCCGCTGCACCGGATACCACAACATTGTCAAAGCAGTGCTGGCCGCGTCTGGCCAGACTGCCATTGCTGCAGAATAGGGGGACATCATGCCGAAAGATCACGGGATTGGCGCCAGCATGAAGCGGCGTGAGGATATACGGTTTCTGACCGGGGCTGGCCATTATACGGACGATATCGCGCTGCACGGTCAGACCTATGCGGTCTTTGTGCGCAGCAACGTCGCGCATGGTCGGATCGTATCGGTGGGGACCGAGGCTGCCAAGGGCATGCCGGGCGTGCTGGCCACCTTTAGCGGCGAGGACTTCAAGGATGTCGGCGGCAACCCCGCGGGCTGGCTGATCAAGTCACGCAATGGTGAACCGATGCGTGAGCCCAAGCGCCCGGTCCTGGCCCATGGAAAGGTGCGCCATGTCGGCGACGCCTATGCCGCCGTTGTGGCCGAGACCTACAATCAGGCCAAGGATGCAGCCCAGGCCATCGCCGATGCCTCGGTCATCGAAGAACTGACGGCCGTGGTCAACATGGCCACCGCTTTGGCTGACAAGAGCAACCGCGTGCATGACGAAATCCCCGATAATGAGTGTTTTGATTGGGGTTGGATCGAAGACAATCGTGCCGCCGTCGATGCTGCAATCAAGGCCGCACCCCATGTCACCACGCTGGAACTGATCAACAACCGTCTGGTTCCCAATGCGATGGAGCCTCGGGCCTCGATCGGTGAGTATTATCCGGGCACCGGCGATTACAAGCTGACCACGACCAGCCAGAACCCGCACCTGACGCGCCTGCTGGTGGCGGCCTTTGTGCTGGGCATCCCCGAAAACAAGCTGACGGTCGTGTCGCCGGATGTTGGCGGCGGCTTTGGGTCAAAGATCTATCATTATGGCGAGGAGGCTCTGGTTCTGGCCGCCGCCAAGAAACTGAAGCGTCCGGTGCGGTGGACGGCAGAGCGGTCAGAATCGTTCCTGACCGACGCCCATGGCCGCGATCATGTGACCAAGATCGAGTTGGCCTGTGAAAAGGACGGCACCTTTATCGCTTTCCGTACCGAGACGATGGCCAATGTCGGGGCCTATCTGTCGAACTTTGCGACCGTGACGCCGACATTCCTGCACGGCACGCTGATGGCCGGGCCGTACAAGGTGCCGAATGTCTATGTGAATGTGAAGGCGGTTTTCACCAATACGGCACCGGTCGATGCCTATCGTGGGGCCGGTCGTCCAGAGGCGACCTACAGCCTTGAGCGTGTCGTCGACAAGATGTGCCGCGAACTGGGGCTGGACCCGTTCGAGGTGCGGCGCAAGAACTTCATCACGCCGGACATGTTCCCCTACACGACCCCGGTGGCGCTGGCCTATGACATAGGCAACTATCAGGCGACGCTGGACAAGGCCGTCCAACTGGCCGACGTGGCCGGGTTCGAGGCGCGGCGTGTGGCATCGGCCACAAAGGGCAAGCTGCGGGGTCTGGGTCTGTCAACCTGGATCGAGGCCTGCGGGATTGCGCCCTCGGCCCTTGTGGGCATGCTCGGGGCGCGGGTGGGCCTGTATGATGCGGCGACAGTGCGGGTCAATGCGACCGGCAATGTCAGCGTGATGGTCGGTGCCCACAGCCACGGCCAAAGTCATGAGACGGTGTTCGCCCAGATCGTTGCCGACAAGTTCGGCATCCCGGAAGGCGCTGTCGAGATCGTGCATGGCGACACATCGAAGATCCCGTTCGGCATGGGATCTTATGGATCGCGCAGCCTTGCCGTCTGTGGTCAGGCGATGTCGAATGCCTGCGACAAGGTAATCACCAAGGGCCGCAAGATTGCCGCCCACATGTTGGAGGCGGTCGAAGGCGAGATCCTGTTCAAGGATGGCGTATTCACCGTTTCGGGAACCAACCGTAGCAAGACCTTTGGCGAGATCGCGTTTTCCGCCTATGTGCCGCACAACTATCCGCTGGCCACGCTTGAACCAGGGCTAGAGGAGACGGCCTTTTATGACCCGGCCAACTTTACCTATCCCGCAGGTGCCTATATCTGCGAGGTCGAGGTGGACGAGGGGACTGGCCATGTCGAGGTGACAGCCTTTACCTGTGCGGACGATTTCGGCAATGTGATGAACCCGATGGTGGTCGAAGGGCAGGTGCATGGCGGTGTCGTGCAAGGCATCGGCCAGGCCCTGCTGGAACTGGGCGTCTATGATGAGACTGGCCAGTTGCTGACCGGCACCTACATGGATTACGCCATGCCGCGTGCCGATGACGTGCCCTTTGTGACGGTGGACCATTCCTGCGCCACACCATGTACGCACAACGCCCTGGGCGTAAAAGGGTGCGGCGAGGCTGGGGCCATCGGGTCGCCGCCCGCGGTGGTCAATGCCGTGATTGATGCATTGAGCCGGGCCGGCAAGGGCGTCACCCATATCGACATGCCCCTGACGCCGTCGCGCGTCTGGTCGGCGATGAACGCATAAGGAGGAAATCATGATAGAGTTTCATTTCGAAAAACCCTCCACCGTTGCTGATGCAGTCGCGGCTTTGGCGGTGGATGGCGCGCAAGCGCTGGCAGGTGGCCAGACCCTGACGCCGACCATGAAACAGCGTCTTGCGACGCCGTCGGTTCTGGTCAGCCTGAATGGCATTGCGGATTTGAAAGGCGTATCGCTGTCGGGCGGTGTGCTGACGATCGGGGCGGCAACGCCCCATGCCGTTGTGGCGCGTGAGGCTGGCGCCTATCCGGCGCTGGCCGCCCTTGCAGGTGGTATCGGTGACCCTGCGGTGCGCAACCGCGGGACCATCGGCGGGTCACTTGCGAACAATGATCCGGCTGCATGCTACCCGGCGGCTGTGCTGGCATCGCGGGCCACGATCGTGACCAACAAGCGGTCGATCGCTGCGGATGACTTTTTTCAGGGCATGTTTAGCACGGCTTTGGAAGACGGCGAGATCATCACAGCGGTTGCTTTTCCGGTGCCGGAACGGGCGGCTTATGTCAAGTTCAACCAGCCTGCCAGCCGCTTTGCCCTGACAGCGGTGTTCGTGGCCCAAACGGCGGATGGCGTGCGCGTGGCGGTGACGGGGGCAAGCAACAACGGCGTGTTTCGATGGACCGAGGCCGAGGCCGCGCTGTCGGCCAACTTTGCCACCACGGCACTTGCCGGGCTTGCGGCATCGTCCGACGATCTGATCGGCGACTTGCACGGCACGCCGGCATACCGTGCCAATCTGATCAAGGTGCTGACCGGGCGGGCCGTCCTGGCCGCATGAGGGTTGAAACTGCGGGACTGGAGGGTTTCACACCCTCCAGGCAACTTTGCCTTTGGGCAAAATTGCTGCCTCCCGTGGAGTATTTGAACCAGTGTGAAAGACACTCGCCTTTTGGCGGGTGTTTTGCTTTGTCTGATTGTGTGATTCGTGAAAGAGGACCGCGCAATGACAAGACCGCATGTGCTGCAAATGGGGCCCTATCCGGAGCGGGACATTCCGCCCCTGGAGGCGCGGTTCGTGCTGCACCGGTTGTTTGCGGCCAAGGACAAGGCGGCGTTTCTGGCCGAAGTCGGGCCGCGTGTGCGGGCCATTGCGACGCGTGGCGACCTGGGGGCGAGTGCCGAAGTGATTGCCGCCTGTCCCAACCTGGAGATCATCGCGATCAACGGGGTCGGCTATGATGCGGTCGACTTTGCGGCGCTACGGGCACGGGGGATCACGGTCACGAACACACCGGGTGTGCTGGACGGAGAATGCGCCGACATTGCTGTGGGCATGATGCTGGCGCTGGCGCGCGGCATGATCGGGGCCGAGGCTTGGGCGAGATCGGGAGATTGGGCGACCAAGGGGGACTATCCGTTACAGCGCCGAGTCTGGGGACAACGGGCGGGGATCCTGGGTCTGGGTCGCATCGGGATGGAATTGGGCAGGCGGTTGCAAGGTTTCGGCATGAAGATCAGCTATCTGGCCCGCAGCCCAAAGGATGCGCCGAAGGACTGGCAGTTTGTCGCGGACCCGGTCGATCTGGCGGGTGCGTCGGATTTTCTGTTTGTCACCGCGCTGGCCAATGCCTCGACGCGGCATATTGTCAACGCGGCGGTGCTGCGGGCTTTGGGACCGCGCGGCATGCTGTTCAACATCAGCCGGGCACAGAACATCGACGAATTGGCCTTGCTCGACGCCCTGGAGACGGGCAGCATCGGCGGAGCCGGTCTGGATGTGTTTGAGGGCGAACCTGCGCTGAACCCACGTTTTACCCGGTTGAAGAATGTCGTCTTGCAGCCGCATGTCGGTTCGGCCACATTCGAAACCCGGATGGAGATGGGCAAGCTGATGCTTGACAATCTGGTGGCGCATTTCGACGGGCGGGCCGTTCTGACCGCCGTCGTCTAGGCTGAGAAAGGTCATCAAGGGCCTTTCTGTCTTGGTATGCCATGGTATGGTGGCAGTGCCTTGAGGGAGTTGCTGCGATGACCGCACATATCGGATTGATCGGTCTGGGGACGATGGGGGCGATGCTGGCGCTGAACATCGCCGAGAAGGGGTTTGACATTGCCGTCTGGAACCGCACCACCGCTGTCACGCGCAGGTTCAAGGCCGAGGCCGGGGTGCTGGCCGACAAGATCACGGCGACGGAGACGCTGGCAGAGTTTGTGTCCGCCATCGCCCCGCCACGCGCCATCATCCTGATGGTTCCTGCCGGGTCGGTGGTGGATGACCAGATCGCAGCCCTGGCACCTTTGTTGGGGCCGGAAGACTTGATCGTCGACGCTGGCAATGCCGAATTTCACGACACCAATCGCCGGTCGGCTTCGGCCAATGGTTATCGCTTCCTGGGCATGGGCGTTTCAGGCGGTGAGCAGGGGGCGCGGCATGGCCCTGCGATCATGGGGGGCGGGGACAAGGCAGACTGGGACCGCGTCGCCCCTGTGCTGGAGGCGATTTCGGCCAAGTACAAGGGCACGCCCTGTGCCGCATGGATTGGGCCAGCCGGGGCGGGACATTTTGTCAAGGCTGTGCACAATGGCATCGAATATGCCGACATGCAGATGATCGCCGAGATGTATGGCGTGATGCGCGACGGTCTGGGTATGTCGGCTGCCGATATTGGCGCGGTGTTCGAGCAGTGGAACAAGGGCGCGCTGCAAAGCTATCTGATCGAGATTTCGGCGGCGGTATCAAAGGCGACCGATCACGGCACGCCAATGCTGGATGTCATTCTGGACAAGGCGGGCCAGAAGGGCACCGGTCGTTGGACCGTGATAGAGGCCCAGCAACTGGCCGCGCCGATTCCGGTCATAGAGGCGGCCGTGATGGCACGCAATGTTTCGGCCAAACTGGCCGAGCGGATAGCGGGCGAGGCGGTGTTCGGTGCCGCGCCTGTTCCACTGCCGGAAGGGGTCCTGACGGTGCAGGCCTTGGAGCGGGCGCTGATTGCCGGGAAAATCCTGTGCTATGCTCAGGGGTTTGGTCTGGCCTCGGCAGCGGGGACAGAGTTTCGCTGGAACTTGCATTTACCTGCAATTGCAAGGGTTTGGCGTGAAGGGTGCATCATTCGATCATCGATGCTGAACGACATGGCGACGGCCTTGGAACAGGACCCCGCGCGCGGGCTGCTGCGGGCACCTTTCTTTGCCGACCATCTGAAGGCTGCAGTGCCGGGGTTGCGTTCTGTGGTGGCGGCGGGGGCGAGCTATGGCTTGCCCGTGCCGGCCCTGTCGGCGGGCCTTGCGTGGTTTGACATGATGCGCACCGGGCGCGGCACGGCCAACATGATTCAGGCGCAGCGTGATTTCTTCGGGGCGCATGGGTTTGAGCGACGGGATCAGCCCGGGACCGGACTGCATGGGCCTTGGGGCGGGCATATGGTGTGACAGATGCGCCCATCCGTGTCATGACTTGATCTGGCGAACCCAATCGACACTGGCCGGCTCAGGCGCTGGCGGAGGCGCGCAAATGGCGGATATTGTCAGCATAAGGTGACGGATTCTCCGCCGAGCCACCCGCGAAGATGGAAGAGCCTGCCACCAGCACATCCGCACCCGCCCCGGTCAGCAGGGCGGCATTTGCGGCGGTTACCCCGCCGTCGATCTGAATATGAATCTCGCGCTCGGCCACCATGGCGCGCAGGCGGCGGATCTTGTCTATCATCGCGGGGATCAGTTTCTGGCCGCCAAAACCGGGGTTTACTGTCATGACCACCAGCAAATCCACATCATCGAGCAGGTCAGGCACGGCATCAAGGCCTGTGCCGGGATTGATGGCGAGCCCTGCCTTGCATCCCAGGGCCCGGACGCTTTGCAGCGTGCGGTGGATATGCGGCCCGCTTTCTAGATGGGCGGTCATGTGGTTGGCGCCGGCCTTGGCAAAGGCCTCGAGATAGGGGTCAACGGGAGTCATCATCAGATGGACGTCCATCACGCCCTTGATGTGGGGCCGCAGCGCGGCGCACATCGCAGGGCCAAAGGTCAGGTTTGGCACGAAATGGCCGTCCATGACGTCGACATGCACCCAGTCGGCCCCCGCAGCCTCGATCGCGCGGCATTCGGCACCGAAATTGGCAAAATCGGCGGCGAGGATGGAGGGGGCGATCTTGACGTTGCGGGAAAAGGACATCTGAACCTCCAGTTCAGGGCGATGTGCCCTCTGTCGGGCATCGGGTCAAGGGGCGGCATGAAGTCAAGGGCAGTGCGTGGTCTGAAGCGGCACGGAAAATGGGGGGTGGGATGAAGCTGTTCATCAATGGGTTCGGCCGGATCGGCCGGTCAGTGCTGCGGGCGTGGATGGGGTCACCTGATCTGTGGCCGGACGTCGAGATCGTGGGGATCAACGACATAGCGGCGGCCGAGATGTGCGCCTATCTGTTCGAATATGACAGTGTCTTTGGACCGTGGCGCGGGTCGGTCGTGTTGGGCGCCGGTTGTCTGACGGTGAACGGGCGCCGACTGCCGTTGCACCGAGTGGCGGATATCTCGGGCTTGCCTCTGGCGGGCGTTGATGTGGTGCTGGAATGTACGGGGCGCGCCGATTCAAGGGCCGTGGCGGCACGGGGTTTGGTGGCAGGTGCTGCGCGAGTGCTGGTTTCGGGGCCGTCCGCGGGTGCCGATGTGACGGTGGTGCTGGGCGCAAACGAGGCAGTTCTTGCGGACCAACGGATCGTGTCCAACGCCTCATGCACGACAAATGCGCTGGCGCCTTTGGTGCGGTTGCTGGATCAAGGTTGGGGCGTGGTGACGGGGTCAATGACGACGATCCATTGCTACACCGGCGCGCAGCCGACGGTCGATACACCTGCAGGGGATTTTGCGCGCAGCCGTGCGGCCGCCCTGTCTATGGTGCCGACGACGACGAGTGCCCAGCGATTGCTTGACATTGTCCTGCCGCACCTGGCGGGGCGGATCGAGGGGTCCGCGATCAGAGTGCCTACGGCCAGCGTCTCGGGCGTTGATCTGGCGGTAATGCTGGAGCGGCCCGTCCGCGCCGCCGAGGTGAATGCGGCGTTTTGGCAGGCGGGCGGAGTGATTGGGGTAACGAATCAGGCGTTGGTTTCGACGGATCTGCGGGGACGGCACGAAAGCATCGTGATGGCCTGCCCGCAAACGCGGGTCACTGCCGGGGGGATGCTGCGGGTGTTTGGCTGGTATGACAATGAATGGGGCTTTTCCAACCGAATGCTGGATGTGGCGCGGTTGATGGGACCATGAGGGTGGCAGGGATGGCTTGAATAGAAAGTCTCGGCCAGAATGAAGGGGATCAATTCAGGGCCTTGGTCAGGCCTTGCAGGAAATGGTCGACATGGGCTTTGGTAAAGACAAGGGGGGGGCGGATCTTCAGCACATGGCCCTTTGGCCCGGTGGCTGAGATCAGGATGTGGTTCTGGCGCAGGCGATTGACGATAAGGGCGGCCTTTGCGGGGTCGGGTTGGCCTTCGGTCACAATGTCTTGACCCAAAAACAGGCCCGCGGCCCGCAGCGGGCCGAGGCTGGGATGTGTCAGGGATTGCAACCCGTCACGAAAATAGGCGCCCACCTCGGCGGCATTGGCCTGCAAGCCTTCGGTCTCGATCACGTCCAGCACCGCCATGGCCGTGGCCGCCGCGACGGCATTGCCGCCGAAGGTGTTGAAATAGCGCGCGTTTTCGCCGAAGTTGGCGATGACATGCGGTTGCAGGGCCAGTCCTGCAATCGGATAGCCATTGCCCATAGGTTTGCCCATTGACACCATGTCCGGCACCAGACCATGGCGCTGAAAGCCCCACATCGCCTCGCCGGTCCGGGCAAAGCCGGGTTGCACTTCATCGGCGATGAAAAGGCCGCCTGCGGCGCGGATCGCGGCAACGGCGGGTGCCAGAAAGCCCTTCGGATCGGCAAAGACACCATCCGAGGAGAAGATCGTGTCGACAAGCAGCGCCGCCGGCGTGATGCCGTGGCGCGTCAGGTCGTCGATCGCCCTTTGGACCAGGGCTGCAAAGGCAAGGCCGGGGTCGCCTGACAGATGGGTTGGGTCGGGCGAGGGGATCGTGCGGACATTCGGGCCCAAGGGTACACCGGCACCAAGGCTGGGCGACAGGGACGAGGTGGCCAGGGTTACCCCGTGATAGGCGTTTTCGGTCACGATCACGCCCTGGCCACCAGTATGGGCAAAGGCCACGCGCAAGGCCAGGTCATTCGCCTCGGACCCTGTGCAGGTGAACATCATCTGCGACACGGCGGACGGGAAGGTGGCCAGCAAGCGCTCGGCATAGTCCAGAATGCTGTCATGCAGATAGCGGGTATGGCTGGCATAGAGGGCAGACTGCCGGGCGGTGGCGGCCACCACATGCGGGTGGCAATGGCCGAGGCTGGCGACGTTGTTGTAACAGTCAAGATAGGCATTGCCCGCGACATCATAGAGCCACACGCCCTCGCCCCGAATGAAATGCACCGGGGTTTGGTAAAACAGGCGGTAGGCCGGGCCGAGCAGCCGCGTGCGGCGGGCGATGCGGCCCTCATCCTCGCGTGACAGGTTGCCTGCGCCGGGAATATAGGCATTCACCATGGTTCCGACGGTCATGACAGGTCCAATCCGGTTCGGGGCGCGGCGGCCAGTGCCTGCAATCCTGCGCCGGCGCTTGGCACATTGCGCAGGATATAGGCCGCATTCTGAGGATAGCGGGCGGCGCGGGCCGAGGCGATCGCCAATGTCGTCAGCATCCGTGTCGCTGTCAGATCACGCAAAAGCGCGATCTCGGTTCGGGTCAACGGCACAATGGCATGATAGGCGGCGGCAAAGGTATGCAGGCTGTCAAGTGGCCGGGTAGGCTCGATCTGATAGCTTGCGGCGACGGCAACATCGCAGATCAGCGGCGTCAGGACCATATCGCCAAAGTCCAGAATGCCAGTAATTCTGGCTGGGTTCGCGGGATCGACCAGCACATTGTGCGGGTTCAGGTCGTTGTGCACCACTTGTGCCCGCAGATGGTGCAGCTTTGGCGCAATGTCCCTGTCAAACCGGTCCAGGGTTTCGGTGGCAAGCGGGCGCAGGTCGTCTGCGATAAATGGCAACAAGGGGCGCAAAGAGGCCGCTCGTTTGATATCCCATTGCAGCACATGGTCGGCGGCCGGGTGTGAAAATCCCTGCAAACCCAGGCTCAGCCGCGCGGCGACGCCACCCATGGCGGCGCATTGCGCCGGGCTACGCGGTGTCAGGTATTGCGGCTGGCCGTCCAAATAGGTCAGCAGGCGCAGCACACCATGCGGCGTCACCGCCTCGGTTCTGCCGTCCAGACAGCGGATCACGCGGGGCACCGGAAGTTGGCTCGCCTCGAGATGCAACAAGGCGCGGGTCTGAAGGGCAGTCACCTCGTGCGGTTCAGCGGAATTGGCAAGTTTCAGCACGAAACTGCCCTGCGCACCCGTCACGCGAAAATTCAGATCGCGTTCCGAGATCAGCGGGTCAAGCACGCCCGTTACACCAAAGCAGGAAAGGGCAATATTGGCCGCTTGCGCAAGATCAAGCATAGGGGGCGGCGTGGACAGGCTGGAGCCAAGGGCTTG
>JBAXXO010000063.1:0-13934 GCA_037127855.1 Alphaproteobacteria bacterium | reverse complement strand
GTGGTCTTTCATGCCCAGATGGCTGAGGAGACCGGGAAGTTCGGCTTTGACGATGTGGTGCGCACCATCAGCGACAAGATGATCGCCCGGCATCCGCATGTGTTCGGGGTGGAGAGCCGCGACAAGAGTGCGGCACAGCAGACGGTTGACTGGGAGCGGCTGAAGGCGGCCGAGCGGGGCGATACGCGGGTGCTGGACGGGGTGGCGCTTGGGCTGCCGGCGCTGACACGGGCGGTCAAGTTGCAAAGGCGGGCGGCGCGGGTCGGCTTTGACTGGCCCAGTACCGATCAGGTGCTGGACAAGCTGCGCGAGGAAATGGCCGAACTGGTCGAGGCGCGGCAAGATCTGACCGAGGTCGAGATGGCCGAGGAATTCGGCGATCTGCTGTTTGTCATGGCCAATCTGGCGCGGCACATGCAGATCGACCCCGAAGCCGCCCTGCGGGGGGCAAATGCCAAGTTCACCCGCCGTTTTGCGCGCATCGAGGACATGTTGGCTGAGACCGGACGCAAGCCGTGGGACAGTGACCTTGCCGAGATGGATGCGCTGTGGAACCGGGCCAAGGCAGAGGACAAGGCTAGGGCGGCAGCCAAGGGGACGGTGGGGCCCGAAGCGGATCAGGGCGCATGAGGCCGGGAAAGTGTTTTAGTCAACTATTGACGCCGGGTGTCTGGTTGGGGTAGGAAGGGCTATTCCTGACAAAAGGACTCAACCATGTCGCGTCTTGCCTTGATTGCCCTGGCCTTTGCCAGCCCCGTACTTGTCAGCGCCGCACTTGGCACACCCGCCGCAGCCGACGAAGTGAACATTTATTCGCATCGGCAGCCCGAACTGATCCAGCCCTTGATGGACGCCTTCACCAAGGAAACCGGGATTGCGGTGAATATTGCTTTTGTGGACAAGGGCATGTCTGAGCGGCTGAAGGCGGAGGGGAAGCGTTCGCCTGCCGATCTGGTGCTGACGGTGGATATCGGACGGTTGATCGAGCTGGTCGATGCGGGGGTGACGCAAGCGGTGGACGACCCGGTGTTGCAGGCCGCGATTCCACCACAGTACCGCGACCCGGGCAATCAGTGGTTCGGGCTGACGACGCGGGCGCGGATTGTCTATGCCGCAAAAGACCGGGTTCGCCCGGGCGAGATCACCACCTATGAGGATCTGGCCGACCCGAAGTGGAAGGGGCGTTTGTGCATGCGGTCGGGTCTGTCGGATTACAATGTGGCGCTGACGGCCGGTTATCTGCTGCATCACAGCCCTGAGGAGACGTCGACATGGCTGACCGGGTTGAAGGCCAATCTGGCGCGCAAACCGACCGGCGGCGACCGCGATCAGGTCAAGTCGATTGCAGCGGGGGAATGTGACATTGCGGTCGGCAACACTTATTATATCGGGCAGATGCTGAACAATCCCGATGAAAAGGCCTTTGCCGAGGCGGTTCGCATCGACTTTCCGGTTTTTGAGGGCGCGGGCACGCATATGAACATCTCGGGCATCGCGCTGACCCAGGCGGCCCCCAACAAGGCGGCAGCAATCAAGTTGATGGAATGGCTGGCCGGGGACGCGGCGCAGCGGATCTATGCCGAGACCAACAACGAGTTTCCGGTCAAGCCCGGTGTGGCACGCTCGGCCCTGGTCGACAGTTGGGGTGGGTTTACGCCCGACAACCTGTCATTGGCAGATATCGCGGCCAAGCGGGGTACTGCGGCCAAGCTGATCGAGACGGTGGATTTCGACGGCTGAGTTGGGTGACAGGCGTGCCTTGGGTTTCCAGGCCATTGGCCGTGACGGCGGACGCGGGTCGCGCAAGCTGACGGCGAGGGCAGCGCGCAGCAACAGGGTGATATTTGTGGTGCCTGAATTCGGGCCGGATGGACAATGAACGCCGAATAACGTTTGGTACGGCGTAAAGGGAGATTGCCATGACCCATCCGCCGCGCAAGATCATCATTGATACCGATCCGGGGCAGGATGATGCCTTTGCCATTCTGCTGGCGCTCGGCTCGCCCGAGGATGTCGATGTTCTGGGCATCACGGCGGTGGCGGGGAATGTGCCGCTGGCGCTGACCGAACGGAATACACGGATCATCTGCGAATTGGCGGGCATGACGCATGTGCAGGTGTTCGCCGGTTGTGCGGCACCCTTGGCGCGCAAGTTGGTGACGGCGGAACATGTGCACGGCAAGACCGGTCTGGACGGGCCGCTGATGGTGGAGCCGGTGATGCCGTTGCAGGTGCAGCACGGGGTCGATTTCATCATCGACACCCTGCGCCGGGAGCCTGCGGGGACGGTCACGCTATGTGCGCTTGGGCCCTTGACCAATCTGGCCAAGGCCATGCTGCAGGCACCCGACATCATCGAGCGCATCGAGCAGATCGTGCTGATGGGCGGTGGCTATTTCGAGGGCGGAAACATCACGCCTTCGGCCGAGTTCAACATCTTTGTCGATCCCGAGGCCGCCGATATCGTGTTTCGGGCCGGGATCAATCTGGTTGTGATGCCGTTGGATGTGACGCACAAGGCGCTGACCACGCGGCCAAGGGTGGAGGCGATTCGCAATCTGGGCAACCGGGTGGGCCGGGTTGCGGCGGAATGGGCGGATTTCTTTGAACGCTTCGATGTGGCCAAATACGGGACAGAAGGCGCACCGCTGCATGACCCCTGTGTGATCGCCTATCTGATCCGGCCCGGTCTGTTCACGGGCCGTCATGTCAACGTGATGATCGAGACGCAGTCCGAGTTGACACTGGGGGCGACGGTGGCGGATTGGTGGGGTGTCACGGGCCGCCCGGCCAATGCGTTCTTTGTCGGCGGAATTGATGCGGATGGATTTTTTGCCTTGCTGACCGAGCGGCTGGGGCGGCTGTAAGGTGAGTATTTGGGCCAGTATGAAGGGATCAGGCCCGGATTAGGACTGGGTCAGGATTGAGTGAGGGCGGTGTCGATGGCCGCCCATAAGGGTTCGGCGGGTTCGCAGCCGATGCTGAGGCGGATGAAACCCGGTGCCACCTTGTCACCCCAGCGAATACGACGCTCGGCTGAACTGTGGGTCGAGCCGAAGCTGGTGGATTGAGCGATCAGCGTGCAGTCGGTCAGGAAGCGTTCGGCGCGGGCGGCGTCTGACAGGTCAAAGCCGATCAGAAAGCCGAAGTCGGACATCTGTCTGGTGGCAATGGCATGGGAGGGGTCGCCCGGCAGGCCCGGAAAACGCACGTTCTGCACGGCGGGATGTGCGGCAAGACGGGGGGCTAGTTTGCGGGCGGTGTCGCACATGCGGCTGAGGCGGACCTCGAGCGTTTCCATGCCGCGATGGACCAGCCAGGCCTCGAACGAACCGGGGACCGCGCCGGACAGGCGGCGACCCTCGCGGATGCGGGCGATCAGGGCGGCGTCGCGGCTGGCGACATGGCCGAACAGGGCGTCGGAATGGCCACCGGGCGCTTTGGTGTCGGCGGCGACGACGATGTCGGCACCGTGGTCGAGCGGGCGTTGCAGATAGGGGGTCATGGTGGTGTTGTCGGCAATGACGCAGGCACCCGCCGCATGGGCGCGGGCCGACAGGGTTGCGATATCGACGACATCAAGGCTGGGATTGGACGGCGTCTCGATCAGCACGGCATCCACGCCGGCGAAGTCGGCATGCGGCATTTGGGTTGTCGGCACCTCTCGAATGGTCACGCCATAGGTTGCGAGGATCTGCGTCGCCAGCAGGCGGCTGACATAGTAGCCGTCAGACGGCAGCATCAGGGTCTTGCCCGCGCCCAGCGTTGCGAACAGGGCCGCCGAAATGGCGGCCATGCCGGAGGGAAACGCGACGCAGTCGGCCTCTTCCAGCAGAGCGATCTGTGCCTCGACCAAGTCCCAAGTCGGCATGCCCGAGCGCCCGTAGACATTGCCGAGCGGCATGATGTCGGGGCAGTGGAAGGTGGCCGAGGACACGATGGGTGCTGCAATCGGCTCGCCCGGCGTCAGCGTGCGGATCCGGTGGTGCAGCAAAGCGGCGGCGCGGAGGTCTGCTTCCTTGTCCATGTCATGTCCTCTCCGGCCAAGGTGACAGCGCGCGCCGCTCAGTGCAAGTCATTCCAGACGCGCGGGAAACCCATCGGCCCGCAGGTCGGTCTGCAAGAGGTCTTCCAGCAGTTTCGCGATCATCGGCGATTGCGCCTCGCCGCCATAGGCGGCTTTGGCGGCGATATAGGTCTGTTGGGTGATCGCGGCGAGGTCGAGGGGGACGCCGAATTCGCGGCCAAAACCAAGGGCAAAACCAAGGTCCTTGAGTGCCAGATCGATGTTGAAGGCGATGTCGTAGCTGCCATTCAGGATCAGCGCGCCTTCGGTTTCATGAACAAAGGAATTGCCCGAAGAGGCCTGAATGGCGTGCCAGCTTTGCGCAAGGTCGAGGCCACCGCGTTTGGCCAGCATCAGCGCCTCGGATGTGGCCTTGAGGTGGATGAAGGCCAGCATGTTGGTGATGACCTTGATGATCGACGACGACCCGAGGGGACCCATGTGAAAGATGCGGTCCCCCATGGCCTGCATCGCCTTGTGATGCAGATCAAACAGGTCTTTCGGCCCGCCCGCCAGCATGGTGATCTTGCCCTGTGCGGCCAGGTGAACGCCGCCGGTGACGGGCAGTTCCATCATTCTGATGCCATGCCCTTCGGCGAGGGCGGCAAGCCCTAACACATCGTCGCGACCGAGCGTGGACATTTCGATCCATGACGCATGTTTGTTCATATGGGGCAGGATGTTTGCAAGCACGCGTTCGGAAACGGCCGGGCTAGGCAGGCAGGTGATGACATGATCGACTTGTGCGGCAAGCTCTGTCGCCGAGGCGGCACGGGTGGCCCCGGCGACGGCAAGGTTCGGGTTCAGGTCGAATACGGTGACCTGAAAGCCACCCTTGACGAGGCAGGCGGCACAGGCAGCCCCAAGATTGCCAAGACCGATGTAACCGTAATGCATGGGACCTACCTGAAATGCATGGGATATTTGGCGCGGATTGCGGCGTCGATTTCGGGAGCCACCATGCAGCCGGCTTGGGCGAGGATAGCGTTCTTGCGTTCGATCGCCTTGTCAAGCAGCAAGGGCCTTTTCGCCTCGTTCCATTCCTTGGGCGACATGCGGTTGGCCACGGCGGGATAGATGTATTCCGTCTGCATCAGTTGCAGGGTCTGGTCAGAGCCGAGGTAATGGCCGGGGCCGCCAAGGCAGACCTCTTTCATCGCCTCGATCGAGGTGTTGTCCTCGGTCACGTCGATGCCGCGCACGCAGCGCATGGCCTGACCCAACAGGTCATCGCCAAGGATAAGGGATTCATGACAAAAGCCCAGCAGCGAGGCATGCATGCCGACGGCCTCGTAACACATGTTCAGACCGGCAAGACCCGCCAGCGTGTTGGTGATGCCTTGCTCCCAGCCGGCCTGCATGTCGGGCAATTTGCTGTCGGTGATGCCCGAAGCGGCACCACCCGGCAGATCGTAAAAGCGGTGCATCTGGGCGCAGCCAGAGGTCAGCAGTGCCTGTTCGGCCGAACCGCCCGACATGGCCCCGGTGCGCAGATCGCTGACAAAGGGCCAGGTGCCAAAGATGGCGGGCGCACCCTTCTTGATCGCATTGACATAGACGACACCCGCCAGACATTCCGCCATGGCCTGCACAATGGCCAGCGCAATGGGCGCGGGGGCGGTGGCCCCGGCCTGACCTGCCGACAGCAGCAGCATGGGCATGCCACGGCGCACGCAATCCTCCATCACCTTGCAGGATTCTTCGGCGAATTTCATCGGCGGGACAACAAAGCAATTGGAATTGCTGACAAAGGGCCGTTCCAGCCACTTGTCCTCGCCACCCGCGACCATGTGCAGAATGTCAAAGGCGGGGGCAACGCTTTCGGGCTCGAAAAAGCTGGTGCCGACATGTTTGGTGGTGGCGGCAAGGCAGGCATAGAGCGTGTTCAGGTCCATATCACGGTTGTTCAGCACGTCGCGGCACACCATGGTGCGTTGGTAAAAGTGTATATTGTCAAGGTGGTGCACCAGACGGCCCGCGTCATACAGATCCTGGGCGGTCGAGTCGCGATAGTCCAGCGTGATGGGATCGACGATATGCACGGCGGCGCCCGCCGTGCCGAAATGGACGTTGGACCCCGACAGATGCAGATCGTGCTTTGTTTCGCGCCCGACCAGCGTGATGTTGCGCGCAGCCACCGCCAGCATATCCTCGACCAACGCGCGCGGAAACCGGATCCGGCCGTCATCGCCCAGTATGGCCCCTGCCCCGGTCAAAATCTCGACACCCGATTCGGGCGCCTGCGACAGGCCGATCACCTCCAGCGCCTGCAACGCGCTTTCATGGATTTTTGCCATTCCGGCCTCGGTCAGCGGGCGGTACTGGCCACCCGGCAACCCACCCCGCACCGGGCGCAGATTGTCGGCCAAGGGCGCAGACCGCAGCGCCACGCGGTTGGCACGCCCCCCCGTGCGCCGGGCACGGACGGGTTCACACACCTCGCCAAGCTCAACTCCATCTTCCATGATCTGTCCTCTCATCTTGGCCTTTCATTTTGGCCTAAATATTCCACGGGGGGTCCGGGGGGCGTGTGCGCCCCCGGCGGTGGTCACGCGCGCACCCGCTCGGATTTGGGGTCGTACATGGGGGCCAATGACGCAACCGCCGCGTGCCGCACCCCCGCAACTTCGATTTCGTAGGTCGCGCCCAAAATGTCGGCCTCGCTTTCACCGATGCACGGCACATAGCCCATGCCGATGGCGCCGCCGAGGAAATGGCCGTAATTGCCCGACGTCACCGGACCGACGATCTTGCCATCGCGCACGACCGCCTCATTGTGAAACAGCAGCGGTTCTGGATTGGTCAGGCGGAATTGCATCAGTTTGCGGTCAAGGCCGCTGTCGTGTTTGCGCAGCACGGCGTCGCGGCCGATGTAAGACGGCTTCTTGCGGCTGACGGTGAAGCCAAGACCAGCCTCAAGCACGTGATCCTCATCGGTGATGTCATGGCCCCAGTGGCGATAGGCCTTTTCGATGCGACACGAATCCAGCGTATGCAGGCCGCACAGTTTCAGGCCCAGATCAGTCCCCGCCGCCTCGATCGCCTCAAAGATATGCGCGGTCTGGTCGGTCGAGGCATAGATTTCCCAACCCAGTTCGCCGACATACGTCACACGGTGGGCGCGGGCCAGGCCCATGCCGATCTCGATCTCTTTTGCCTGACCAAAGGGGTGGCCCGCATTGCTGAAATCATCGGGCGAGACGCGCTGCATCAGATCGCGCGCTTTGGGGCCCATGATGCAAAGCACCGATTCTGCGGCCGTCATGTCGGTGATCACGACAAAGTCGTCGGCCAGATGGGCGCGGGCCCAGGCCAGGTTGCGTTGCAGCGTGGCACCTGGAACGACCAGCAGATAGGCGGTCTCGGACAGGCGGGTCACGGTCAGGTCGGCCTCGATCCCGCCATGGGGGTTCAGCAGCATCGTGTAAACGATGCGGCCCGCGGCCACATCCATTTCGGCCGAACACAGCCGGTTCAGGAATTTGCAAGCGTCGCGGCCCTCGACGCGGATCTTGCCAAACGAGGTCATGTCAAAAAAGCCGACATTGCTCCGCACGGCCATGTGTTCGGCGCGTTGGTTGTCAAACCAGTTCTGCCGCGTCCAGGAATAACGGTAGGCCGGCGTCTGGCCCGGATTTGCGAACCAGTTGGCGCGTTCCCATCCGGCAACCTCGCCAAACACCGCCCCCCGAGCCTTCAGATGGTCATGCAGCGGGCTGCGGCGCACGCCCCGGCTGGTTTCGACCTGCCGATAGGGGAAATGGTCGGCATAAAGCAGGCCGAGCGTTTCAGACACCCGCTCTTTCAGATAGGTGCGGTTGCGCTGAAAGGGTTGGGCGCGCCGGATGTCGACCTCCCACAGGTCAAAGGGGGCTTGGCCTTCGGTGATCCAATGGGCCAGCGCCATACCGGCCCCGCCCGACCCCGCGATGCCGACCGAATTGTAGCCCGCAGCAATCCAGTAGCCCTTCACCTCGGGCGCTTGCCCCAGATAATAGCGGTCATCGGGGGTAAAGGATTCCGGACCGTTGAAGAAGGTATGGATGCCAGCGGTTTCAAACAGCGGCAGTCGATGCATGGCCTGTTCGAGGATGGGTTGGAAATGGTCCCAATCCTCGGGCAAGGTATCGAACATGAAATCCTCGCGGATGCCGGTCTGGCCCCAGCCGGTCATGCCCCAGGGCTTGGCCCTGGGCTCAAAGGCGCCAACCATCATTTTCCCGGCGTCGGATTTGTAATAGGCACATGCATCGGGCACCCGCAGGACCGGCAGATGGCCCAGACCCGCGACAGGCTCGGTGATCAGGTAGAAATGCTCGCAGGCATGCAGCGGCAGCGTCACGCCCGACATCAGGGCAAGCTCCCTGCCCCACATGCCGGCGCAGTTCACCACCACATCGGTGGCAATATGACCGGGCGCGCCCTCGGCATCGAGGTAATCCACCCCGGTGGTGCGGCCGTTGGCGCAGGTCACGGCCACCACCTTGGTATGTTCAAAGATCTGCGCGCCCCGCATCCGGGCCCCCTTGGCCAGCGCCATAGCGATATTGGCGGGGTCGCATTGCCCGTCCAAAGGCAGGTGCACCGCCCCTACCACACCGTCGATGTTCAGATGCGGATACATCGCCTTGGCCTCGGACGGGCTGATTTCGCTGACCTCGACATCAAAGATCCGCGCGACCGTGGCCTGGCGCAGCAACTCCTCATGCCGCGCCGCGGTCAGTGCGACCGAGATCGAGCCGACCTGCCGCATGCCGGTTTCCACGCCGGTTTCCGCGGCAAGCCTGACGTAAAGGTCGGCCGAATACTTGGCCAGCCGCGTCATGTTGGCACTGCCGCGCAACTGTCCGATCAGACCCGCCGCATGCCATGTCGTGCCCGAGGTCAGTTGCTTGCGCTCCAGCACCACCACATCCTGCCAGCCCATCCGGGCCAGATGATAGGCGACCGAACAGCCCGAAACGCCGCCGCCGATGATCACTGCCCTTGCCTGTTCGGGAACCCTGTTCACCACACAAATCCTTCATCTTTTCCTAAATATCCCGGGGTCCGGGGCAGCGCCCCGGGCGTCTGTCACGCGCGGATGCGTTCGTTTTTTGGGTCCCATAGCGGCGCATCGGCCTGCACGACGGCAGGGTATGACTGGCCAAGGATCTCAACCTGCACCTCGGTGCCGGGCTGGTTCAGGTCGGCATTCAGCATGCCAAGCCCGATGCAAGCCTGAACGCGGTGACCATAATAGCCCGAGGTCAGTTCGCCCACAACCCGGCCCTGGTGCCAGATCGTCGACATATAGGGCGGGTCAAGATCGCCTGCCGCGATCCGCAGCGTGCAAAACCGTTTCGTCACACCGCGCTGACGTTCGGCCTCCAGCGCCGCCTTGCCACGGAAATCGGGTTTGGTCCAGTCGATGAAACGCTCCAGCCCGCCTTGCAACAGGGTGTAGTCGGTCGAAAGATCGCCTTTCCACGCCCGGTAGCCTTTTTCGATGCGCAGGGAATTCAGGGCGAACATGCCAAAGGGTTTCAAGCCCAGGGGCTTGCCTGCCGCCATCACAGCGTCATAGATCAAGCTTGTATCCTTGATTTGGGAGTGAATTTCCCAGCCCAATTCACCGGCAAACGAGACGCGGAACAGATAGACCTCGGCGCCCGCGATCGTCGCGGTCTGAAAGGTCAACCATGGTCTTGTCGTGTCGGCCTGGGTCACGGCAGTCAGAATGTCGCGTGATCTTGGGCCGGTCAGGATCTGGCATGACCAGTGATCGGTTGCATCCAGCAGGGACAGGCCGGGGGCAAGGTGGCGCAGCAGCCATTCCTTGTCATGCAGTTGGGCGGTGGCTGCGGTGATCAGCAAGACCTGATCCTCGGCCAGACGCGCCACCGACATTTCGGTCAAGATGCGGCCCCTGTCATCGGCGAAATAGGCCAGACCAAGGCGGCCGATGCCGGGCACCTTGCCGGTGATCTGCCGGGCCAGCCAATCGACCGTGCCGGAGCCGGATATCACAAAGCGGCTGAAACCGGGCAGATCCAACAGTCCGGCCGTGTCGCGCACGGCCTGACATTCCGCCTTGACGGCAGCGAACCACGGCCCGGCACGTTCCCAGACCTGCTGGCCCTTGTCCGAGATGTCATCGCCCGGCCCCGCATACCACAGGGCGCGTTCCCAGCCGTTATAGGCCCCAAATTGCGCACCAAGCGCCTTGGTGCGGTCATGGACGGCGGACAGTTTCCTGTCGCGGCCCGCGGGCCAGGTGTGATGGGGGAACTGGATGGCGTATTCGTGGCCGTAAACCTCCATCCCCTTCTTGACGCAATACTCGGCGTCCTCGAACCCGGTAAACCGGCGCGGGTCGCAAGACCACATGTCCCATTCGGTGGCACCTTGGGTCACCCATTCGGCCAGCACCTTGCCGGCCCCGCCGGCTTGACAGATGCCGAAGGTGAACACACACGCCTCATAGGCATTGGGCTGCCCGGGCATCGGGCCGATCAGGGGGTTGCCGTCGGGTGTATAGGGAATGGGGCCGTTGATGACCTTGGACAGGCCCGCCTTGGCCAGCAAGGGCACGCGGGCCATGGCGTCGTTGATGTGCCATTCCAGCCGTTCGAGATCGTCGGGAAACAGTTGAAAGCTGAAATCCTGCGGGAAAGGATCATCCGGCGTGGCCCAATGGGCGCGGCAATTGCCCTCATACGGGCCAAGATTGAAGCCATTCTTCTCTTGCCGCAGATAGTAGCTGCTGTCGACATCGCGCAAAAGCGGCAATTTGTGGCCCGAGGCGGCGGACCAGTCGGCAAGTTCGGGGATGGTGTCGAACAGCATGTATTGATGCGACATCACCATCATCGGCAGGTCGCGGTTGAACAGTTTGGCCACCTCGCGGGCGTAATAGCCGGCGGCGTTCACCACGATGTCGCAGCGCACATCGCCCTTGGGCGTGGTGACGACCCATTCGCCCCCTTGGCGCCGGACGGCGGTCACGGGGCAGAAACGTTCGATCCGCGCCCCCATCTGGCGCGCCCCCTTGGCAAGGGCCTGGGTCAGTTGCGCGGGATCGATGTCGCCGTCATAGGGGTCATAAAGTGCGCCCGTCAGGTCATGGGTTTGCACAAAGGGATATGTGTCGGTGATGTCACCGGGTGCGAGAATTTCAAGGTTCATGCCTTGATACTTGCCCATGCCGACGACGCGTTGAAACTCTTGCAGCCGCTGCTTGCTATGGCCAAGCCGCACCGAGCCTGTGACGTGATAATTCATCGGATAATCGGTTTCCGCGCCAAGGCCACGATACAGGCCCGCCGAATAGCGCTGCATGTTCATGATCGACCAGCTGGAACTGAAGGTCGGCACATTGCCGGCGGCATGCCAGGTCGAGCCGGCGGTCAGCTCGTTTTTTTCAAGCAGCAGGCAATCGGTCCAGCCGGCCTTGGCAAGGTGATAGAGGCTGGAAACGCCAACCGCGCCGCCGCCGATGATCACCACGCGGGCCTGTGTCGGAAAATCGGCCATGTTCGCCTCCTTGCTGTGCGGGGCAGTATCCGCCGGCGGGGCGATGCTTTCAATTCAGATGAACCGATGTTATTGATCGGCAAATCCGATCAGAGGATGGCCAAGGATGGTCGGGGTAGGGGGCGGCATGCAGATCGAGCTTCTGGACACGTTTTTGGACCTGATCGAAACGCGCAGCTTTCATCGCACGGCCGAGCGGTTGCATGTCACGCAATCCACCGTCTCGGCCCGGGTGCAGGCGTTGGAGGCGGCGACGGGGGCGCGGCTGTTCACGCGGTCGCGGGCGGGCACTGACCTTTCGACAGAGGGGTTGAAGTTCGAGGTCCATGCCCGCGCGCTGCGCCATGCCTGGGCCGAGGCGCGGCGGGCGGTGGCACCGGCGGCGGCGGCGGTGAGCCTGCGGATCGGCATTCAGAACGATCTGGCGGCGGGGCAGATCGGCGCGTGGCTGGCGAACTTTCGCCGCGCCCTGCCCGATTGTGCCTTTTACATCGAGCCCGATTATTCGGTGCAGATGTGCCGTGATATCGACCTTGGTGCGCTGGATTTCGCGGTGATCTATTCGCCGCAGCCCCTGCCCGATCTGCATATCCAGTCGATCGGCGAGGTGCGCTATCGGTTGATTTCGGCGCAGGGGTCGCGGCGGGCGGATGTGGCGGGGCAAAGCTATATCCGGGGCAGCTATTCGGCGGCCTTTGATCGCACGCATGGCGCGGTGATGCCGGAGTTTACGGTGGCATCGCTGGCCTCGGGGCAGAATGCGGCGGTGCTGGGGATGTTGCAGGCCTTGGGCGGGTCGGGCTTTGTGCTGGAAGATTCAGCGCGGGCGATGGTTGCGGCGGGTGGCTTTCAGTTGGTGGCGGATGTCGAGCCGATCGGGCAGCCGATTTATGCCGTGATGCATCAGCGGCACCGGACGTCACGCATGCATCGGCGCTTGACCCAGATCGTGGCACGCGAGATCTCGGGGCGGTTCTGATGCCGGCCGGGCCTAAAGCGATGTGCGCAGCCGGTAGCCGGGGCGGTGTGACAGGCGGACCCAGGTGATCGGATGCGGGGTGCCCCAGGTGCAGCGTTCGGTGATGAACAGGGCCGATCCTTGCGCGACGTGCAGGGCGGCGGCCTCGGCCACGGTGGCGGGTTCGGCACAAAAGGCAATGTCGCCGGTGGCATAGGCCACGTGAGAGACCAGCCATTCATTGGCGCTGATCTGGGCAAAGTCTGGGGCGGGATGGGGCAGGATGGCGGGGTTCAGCCAGCGATCCTCGAACACATCGGGTTGGGCGTCGGCCAGATGCAGGGTTTGCAGATGGATCATCAGCGTCTGTTGGGGCAGGCCAAGGCAGGCCGCCACCCGCAGCGGCGGTTGCGACAGGCCCTGAAACATCAGGTGAAAGCCATAGCTTTGGCCGCGCGCGGTGACTTCGTGCCGGATCACCGGGATGTCGAGGGTGGCTTTGCGGATGGGCAGCGCCGCCACGCGGGTGCCGGCCTTGTGTTTGCGTTCGAGAACGCCCGTCAAAGCCAGTTCGCGCAGGGCACGGTTGACGGTCGCGCGGGCACAGCCAAATTCCAGCGCCAGCGCCTGTTCGTTGGGGATCAGGTCACCGGGGGGCCAGATGCGGGTCTGGATGCGGTGCAAAACCTCGGATCGGATCGATTCCCAGCCTTGCAATTACAGCGCCCCGCGCAGGCGGGTGACGGTTTGGGCATAACGCCGCTGGACGGCGTCGCGGCAGTGGTGGCGGCCTTGGGTCACGAGGGGGCGGCCTGCGGACCACAGATCGGTCACAAGGCGGTCGTCGCCCGCGAAGATGAAGGTGTCAAGCAGCGTATCGCCGCGGACCCCTTGCAGGTCGGGACCTGACAGGTCGAGCGCGACAAGGTCGGCCCATTGGCCCACGGCAATAGCGCCCGCATCACGACCGGCGGCCTGGGCACCGCCTTGCACGGCAGCGTCATACAGGGTGCGGCCCGTCGATCTGTCGGCGCCCGCAAGAATCGCCCTGCCCTTTTGGCCAAGGCGCTGCGAGTATTCCAGCAGGCGCAGTTCTTCGGTCAGCGAGATGCGGATGTTGCTATCTGAGCCGATGCCAAAGCGGCCCCCAGCTTGCATAAAGCGCGCGCCGTCAAAGATGCCGTCGCCCAGATTGGCCTCGGTGATCGGGCAGAGGCCGGCGACAGACTGCGACTGTGCCAGGGCGACCGTCTCATTCGGGGTCATCTGGGTGGCGTGGATCAGGCACCAGCGGGCGTTGACCTCGTGATGGCTCAGCATCAAACCGACGGGGCGTTGACCGGTATGGGCCAGCAGTTCGGTCACTTCGGCCTGTTGTTCGGCGATGTGGATATC
>JBAXXO010000062.1:0-14014 GCA_037127855.1 Alphaproteobacteria bacterium | reverse complement strand
TAGAGCGCGTTGCGTTCCATCAGGTTCACCTGACCCGACGCAAGTCGCAACATTACCAACGACTTATCTGTCTTGGATTGCACTCATTCTGACCCAGATTGAGTGCAATCCAAGACAGCGACCACAAGGAGATGAGAGTGAAAAAAGACGGGCGAACTGCCCGCCTTTCCCGATCCACGCGCGCCAAACCTAGTAACGGTAATGTTCCGATTTGAACGGCCCGGCAATATTCACGCCGATATAGTCGGCCTGATCCTTTCGCAGTTCTGTCAACCTCACACCGATTTTCTTCAGATGCAGGCGCGCCACCTTTTCATCCAGCGCCTTGGGCAGGATGTAAACGCCCGGCGCGTAATCCGCGCCCTTTGTCCACAACTCGATCTGCGCCAGAACCTGATTGGTGAAAGAGGCCGACATCACAAAAGACGGATGGCCGGTCGCGTTGCCAAGGTTCAACAAACGGCCCTCGGACAGCAGAATGATCCGGTGCCCATTTGGCATCTCGATCATGTCCACCTGTTCTTTGATGTTGGTCCATTTGTGGTTGCGCAGGGCGGCCACCTGGATTTCATTGTCAAAGTGGCCGATGTTTCCAACGATAGCCATGTCCTTCATCTCGCGGATATGCTCGATGCGGATCACGTCCCGGTTTCCGGTGGTGGTGATGAAAATGTCTGCCGAATCAAGAACATCTTCCAGCAAGATCACCTCAAAGCCATCCATCGCGGCCTGCAAGGCGCAGATCGGGTCGACCTCAGTCACCTTGACCCGCGCCCCTGCCCCCCGCAGCGACGCGGCCGAGCCCTTGCCCACATCACCATAGCCACAGACGACCGCAACCTTGCCAGCCATCATGGTGTCGGTGGCACGCCGGATGCCGTCGACCAGAGATTCCTTGCAGCCATATTTGTTGTCGAACTTTGACTTGGTCACCGAGTCATTGACGTTGATCGCCGGAAACGGCAACTGGCCGTTCTTGTGCAGATCATACAGTCGGTGGACGCCTGTGGTGGTTTCTTCGGACACGCCCCTGATGGCCGCCTTGGTCTTGGCAAACCAACCCGGCGAAGCCGCAATGCGCTTTTGGATCTGAAGCTTGATCACTTCCTCCTCTTCCGAGGTGGGAACGGCCAACACATCCTCGCCCGCTTCCATACGGGCACCGAGCAAGACGTACAGCGTGGCATCGCCCCCATCATCTAGGATCATGTTCGCGCCTTCGGGGAACATGAACGAGCGATCCAGATAGTCCCAATGCTCCGTCAAGGTCTGACCCTTGACCGCAAAAACCGGCACACCTGCTGCAGCAATCGCCGCCGCCGCATGATCCTGGGTCGAAAAGATGTTGCAAGACGCCCAGCGAACATCTGCACCCAAGGCGGTCAGAGTCTCGATCAGCGCAGCAGTTTGGATCGTCATGTGCAACGAACCGACGATCCGCGCCCCCTTCAACGGTTGCGTGGCGCCAAACTCTTCACGGCAGGCCATCAGACCCGGCATCTCAGTCTCTGCGATCACCAGTTCCTTGCGGCCAAATTCAGCCAACCCGATATCCTTCACAACAAAATCATTTGGCATACGCCATACTCCTTGAACCATGCGTCGCGTGGCAGATAACATCCGCAACTGAAAACGGCAACCGACGGTTCACTTCGGATGAAACAACCCCGCGCCTGGCAACGCATGCTTTCGGGTAGGCGTCTTGACCTGTTGGACCCGACGCCCGTGGACATAGAGATAGAGGATATCGCACACGGTTTGGCGTTTGTGGCCCGCTGGAATGGTCAGACGCGGGGCGATTGGCCCTATTCGGTCGCCGAACATTCTTTGTTGGTCGAAGAGATCTTTGGCCGCTTCAGTGATTCGATGCCTCGGTGGCGCTTGGCAGCCCTTTTACATGATGCGCCAGAATATGTTTTCGGCGACATGATCAGTCCGGTCAAGGCTGCCCTCGGCCCAAGCTATGGCGAGTTGGACACAAGGTTGACCGCGGCCGTTCACCTTCGGTTTGGGTTGCCCTCGATCCTGCCAGCACCGGTCAAAAAGGCGATCAAGGCTGCAGACAAGATCTCAGCCTGGCTAGAGGCCGTTCAGATCGCAGGATTCTCGGAAAGTGAAGCCAACAAGGTCTTCGGACGGCCGGATGATTGTGTAGTCCGGGGTTTGGAAATAAAGCTACGTCCGCCTGCGGTGGTACGAGCGGACTATATCACGCGACATGCAGCCTTGCTGCAACTGATAACAATCTGACAACCTTGGTCAAACGCGACTGCCAATCGTCATCACTGATCGCCGTTCAGGCGTCGCACCGACAAGAAGATGTACCTGCGCCATTCTGCCAGAGGTCTTGCACCGGCGCAGTTATCAGCCTATATCGGTTTCAACAGCGGCTTCGAGGTCCACACTCGAAGCTACCGAGTGTCGCGGCGGGCCTGTGGGCCCGTTTTTTGTTTTGAGGCCCCCCGTGTCTGACCTGATCGCCAAATCCGCCATCGACCGCCGCCTTGCGGCCATTGTAACACCCGTCATCGAAAGCATGGGGTTTGAACTGGTGCGGATCCGGTTGATGGGCGGCAACACCCGCACGTTGCAGATCATGGCCGACCGACCCGAGGGTGGGATCGTGGTCGATGACTGCGGCGAAATCTCGATTGCGCTGTCGGCCGTTCTGGATGTCGAGGACCCTGTGGAGGACAACTACATCCTGGAAGTGTCCAGCCCCGGAATCGACCGTCCCCTGACACGGTTGAAGGATTTCGAGACGTGGAAAGGCTGGGAAGCCCGGATGGAAACCACCGAACTGATCGACGGGCGCCGCCGGTTCAAGGGCACTTTGGGCGGTGTCGAGGGCGATGAAGTTCTGATCATGATCGAAGAGGGCGGCGAGACCGTCACCATAGGCTTGCAGTTTGAATGGCTGGCAGATGCCAAGCTGATCCTGACCGATGAACTGATCACCGAAATGCTGCGACAGAAAAAGGCCAGCGGTCATTTTGACGAATCCGAGTTCGACGAGGTGCAAACCTCGGAAGGCGACGATGACGCTGCCGAAGAAACCAAACACTAAGGGGGAGAATACCCATGGCGATTACCTCGGCCAACCAACTGGAGCTTTTGCAGACCGCCGATGCGGTTGCGCGCGAAAAGATGATCGAACCTGAACTGGTGATTCAGGCGATGGAAGACTCGCTCGCCCGTGCCGCAAAGTCGCGATATGGGGCGGAGATGGACATCAGGGTGAACATCGACCGCAAGACCGGCCGTGCCACCTTTGCCCGCGTCCGGACCGTGACCGAAGAGGAATTGATCCAGAATCACCATGCGCAGATCACCATCAAACAGGCGGCCGATTATCTGAAGGAGCCGAAAATCGGCGATGAAATCATCGACGAGGTGCCACCGGTCGATCTGGGCCGAATCGCGGCGCAATCGGCCAAGCAGGTGATCTTGCAAAAGGTCCGCGAGGCCGAGCGTGACCGTCAGTTTGAAGAATTCAAGGACCGCAAGGGCACGATCATCAACGGTCAGGTCAAGCGCGAGGAATATGGCAACATCATCGTCGATATCGGTCGCGGCGAAGCCATCTTGCGCCGCAATGAAAAGATCGGTCGCGAATCGTATCGCCCCAACGACCGTATCCGCGCCTATATCAAGGATGTTCGCCGCGAGGCGCGGGGGCCGCAAGTGTTCCTCAGCCGGACCGATCCGCAATTCATGGCCGAACTGTTCAAGATGGAAGTGCCCGAGATTTACGATGGGATCATCGAGATCAAGGCCGTGGCGCGCGACCCGGGCAGCCGGGCCAAGATTGCGGTGATCAGCTATGACAACTCGATCGACCCGGTGGGTGCTTGCGTGGGGATGCGCGGCAGCCGTGTGCAGGCTGTGGTAAACGAGTTGCAGGGCGAAAAGATCGACATCATTCCGTGGAATCAGGATCAGGCGACGTTCCTTGTGAACGCGCTGCAACCTGCCGAAGTGTCAAAGGTCGTGATCGACGAAGAAAATGGCAAAATTGTCGTCGTGGTGCCGGATGAACAGCTTTCGCTGGCCATCGGGCGGCGTGGGCAGAATGTGCGTCTGGCCAGCCAGCTGACGACGCTGGACATCGACATCATGACCGAAAGCGATGAATCGGCCCGTCGTCAGGCCGAATTTGCCGAGCGCACCAAGCTGTTCATCGACACGCTGGATATTGACGAGATGATGGCGCAGTTGCTGGTGTCAGAAGGCTTTACCAACCTGGAAGAGGTGGCCTATGTCGATGCCGAGGAACTGCTGGCCATCGACGGGTTTGACGATGCAACCGCTGGAGAATTGCAAGCACGCGCAAGGGATTACCTGGAGGCTGCCAATATCAAGGCGCTGGAAAACGCCCGCGCTTTGGGTGTCGAGGAAAGCCTGATCGAGTTTGAGGGCCTGACGCCACAGATGATCGAGGCGCTGGCGATGGATGGCATCAAGACGCTGGAAGATTTCGCCACCTGCGCCGATTGGGAGCTGGCGGGCGGCTGGACCACGGTCAAGGGCGTGCGGCACAAGGATGAGGGTGTGCTGGAGAAGTTCGACATGTCACTCGAAGAGGCGCAGACGCTGGTGATGACGGCGCGGGTGATGCTGGGCTGGGTGGACCCTACCGAGCTGGACACCGCAACCCAAGACGCGGAGGCCGAGGTCTGATTTCAGACCTCGGGGGCAACGCGTGACACGCGGCGGTCGTATCAGCCAGGCAGAAGACCCCGAGCGCAGGTGCATCGTTTCGGGAGAGGTCAAGCCGAAGGCCGGCCTGATCCGGTTTTGCGTGGGGCCGGACGGTCAGGTTGTGGCCGATGTCATGGCAAAACTGCCGGGCCGGGGCTTTTATGTCACCGCCGATCGTATTATGATTGAGAAGGCGGCGAAGAAGGGTCTTTTCGCCCGCGCCGCCAAGCAGCCCGTCACAGTGCCCGAAAATCTGGCCGATCTGGTCGAGGCTTTTGTGTTGCGGCGGGTGATTGAAATGATCTCGCTGACACGCAAGGCGAATGCGGCGGTCATGGGCTATGAGAAGGTCAAGGATTGGTTGCAGACTGGCAAGGCGAGGGTCCTTATCCAATCGTCGGACGGGTCGGAGCGGGGCAAGTCAAAGCTGCGGATGCCGTCGGAAGATGGCGTTTACGTCAGTTGTCTGACGGCAGAGGAATTGGGTTTGGCATTCGGGCGGGAACGTGCGATACACGCCGCGCTTGCGGCTGGTGGCCTGACGACGCGTGTTGTAGAGGAAGCGGCAAGGTTGGCCGGGTTGCGTGGGCAATCTGACCGACAGGATGGCGGCGAGACCGCCTTGAAGGATACGTAGGACGCATGAACGATACTGACGGCAAGAAACCCCTGGGCTTGGGCGGCAGCGCCCCGCGTCCCGGTCAGGTAAAGCAAAGCTTTAGCCATGGTCGGACCAAAAGCGTTGTGGTCGAGGTCAAGCGCAAGCTGAACGTGGTGCATACCAAGCCGGGCACACCGGCTGCGGGTGCCGCCGGGGCGGCGTCGCCACGTCTGGGTGACCCCTCTAAACGGCCAGCCGGGATTTCGGATGCCGAGATGGAGCGCCGTCTGTCGGCCTTGCGTGCGGCCAAGATCGCCGAGGTGGCCGACAATGCCCGCCGCGCCGAGGAAGACAAGCAGCGCGAGGATGACCGCGCACGCCGTCGCGAAGAGATTGACGCCAAGGAACGCGAAGAACGCGAGGCAGCGGCACGCGTCAAGGCCAAGGCTGACGAAGAGGATCGCGCCCGCAAAGAAGCCGAGATCCGCCAGCAGCGCGAGGAAGATGCCCGCAAGGCAGCCGCGGCACCGGTTGTGTCGCGCAGCACAACGGCCAAGCCCGCAATCACCACGCCGGACGCCGATGCGCGCGGCCCTGCCAGTGCCAAGCCCGGCCTGAGCCCGCGCAAGACGGACCGCGAGCGCGAGGACCGCGAGCGCGCCGCGAACACCAAGGCCAAGCCGGACGATGCCCGTCGTGCGGGCAAGCTGACGCTGAATGACGCTTTGGCGGGTGAAGGCGGGCGCACGCGCAGCCTGGCCGCGATGAAGCGCAAGCAGGAAAAGGCGCGCGCCAAGGCGATGGGTCTGGGGCTAAAGCCCGAAAAGCAGGTGCGCGATGTGCAGCTGCCCGAAACCATTGTCATCAGCGAACTGGCCAACCGGATGGCCGAACGCGCCGCCGACGTGGTGAAAAGCCTGATGAAAATGGGCATGATGGTGACCATGAATCAGGCCATCGATGCCGATACCGCCGAACTGGTGATCGAGGAATTCGGCCATCGCGCCGTGCGTGTATCGGATTCCGATGTGGAACAGGTGATTGATACCGTTGTTGATACGGTTGAAAACCGCAGTGTGCGCCCACCGATCGTCACGATCATGGGCCATGTCGATCATGGCAAGACCAGCCTGCTGGATGCCATCCGGCATGCCAGCACCGTCGCGGGCGAGGCGGGTGGCATCACCCAGCATATCGGCGCCTATCAGGTCACCACCGACACAGGCGCTGTACTGACCTTTCTGGATACGCCCGGCCATGCGGCCTTTACCTCGATGCGCTCGCGCGGGGCGCAGGTGACGGATATTGTGGTGCTGGTTGTGGCCGCCGATGATGCCGTGATGCCGCAAACCATCGAGGCGATTGCCCATGCCAAGGCGGCCAAGGTGCCGATGATCGTGGCGATCAACAAGATCGACAAATATGAGGCTGATGCGCAAAAGGTGCGGACCGATCTGTTGCAGCATGATGTGGTGGTCGAAGCCATGTCGGGCGATGTGCAGGATGTTGAGGTTTCGGCCAAGACCGGCAAGGGACTGGACGCGCTGCTTGAGGCGATTGCCTTGCAGGCCGAGGTGCTGGAACTGCGCGCCAACCCCAACCGGGCAGCGCAGGGTGCGGTGATCGAGGCCAAGCTGGATGTGGGCCGTGGACCGGTTGCCACGGTTCTGGTCCGCAATGGCACGTTGAAGAAGGGCGACATCTTTGTGGTTGGCGAGCAGTGGGGCAAGGTCCGCGCTCTGATCAACGACAAGGGTGAGACGATCACCGAGGCTGGGCCGTCGGTTCCGGTCGAAGTGCTGGGCCTGTCGGGCACGCCCCATGCGGGCGATGTGCTGAATGTGGTGGAAACCGAAGCACAGGCCAAGGAAATCGCTGAGTATCGCGAGAAGACCACCAAGGACAAGCGCGCCGCTGTCGGGGCCGCGACAACGCTGGAACAGTTGATGGCCAAGGCCAAGGCGGATCAGTCGGTTGCAGAACTGCCCGTGCTGGTGAAGGCGGATGTTCAGGGTTCGGCCGAGGCGATCGTGCAGGCTATGGAAAAGATCGGCAATGATGAGGTGCGCGTGCGCGTGCTGTCCTATGGTGTGGGTGCGATCACGGACACCGATGTTGGGCTGGCCGAAGCGTCGGGCGCGCCGATCATCGGCTTTAACGTGCGGGCCAATGCGACGGCGCGGGCGAGCGCGACGCAGAAAGGTGTCGAAATTCGCTACTACTCGGTCATTTATGACCTGGTGGATGATATCAAGGCGGCGGCGTCGGGGCTGCTGAAGGCCGAGGTGCGCGAGACCTTTATCGGCTATGCGCGGATATTGGAGACCTTCAAGGTGTCGGGCATTGGCATGGTTGCCGGCTGTCTGATCACCGAGGGCGTGGCGCGTCGTTCGGCCGGGGTGCGGTTGCTGCGCGATAACGTGGTGATCCACGAAGGCACGCTGAAAACACTGAAAAGGTTCAAAGACGAGGTCAAGGAAGTTATCTCGGGTCAGGAATGCGGGATGGCGTTTGAACGCTATGAGGACGTTCGCAAGGATGACGTGATCGAGATTTTTGAACGCGAAGAGGTTCAGCGTACGCTGGCATAAGCGGCGGGCGCAGAGGCCTGAAAGGCTGGGTCGATTCCCGGCCTTTTTAATCTGGATGGGCTACAACCCGTCGCAAACAACTATCCGTTTGGTCTGTCAATGTTGCATAAGTTCTGTTTTCAGGTCATCGGGCGCCTTGGAAGCCAATGACAAGATCTGCGCGGCGTTACAAACCGCGCCAGTGGATAGGCGTTCCGGGTGGCGGTGATCTGCAACCTCAACATGGGCGTGGCTGCAGACCGCCATCGTCAGCCCGCAGTTCGGCGTCAAAGCCATGACGGCGGCCATCACGATTTGTCACTGCTGCCGGATGCCTGATCCATCTCGTCCAGCAGTGCTGCCACTTTTTTCAAGCGGCGATGATCGCTTCGGCCTGATCAACGCCACTTCACAAAGCGGCATTCCCATGAGCCGCCTTCGCCAGTTCGGCCTGCAACGGGTTCACCTCAGTCTTCTTGGGGTCACGCGTTCTTCCCCCGCATTGGACATGCTCATATACAGAACCGTCATTATGATCACCGTCAGGAACAGCGTAGAGGTGATGATCGTGCCCAGACCAAAGCCGCCATATTCAACCGGTTGGCTTAGAAGGTCACCAATGGATGCCCCCAAAGGCCGCGTGAAGATGTAGGCCAGCCAAAACCCTAGAATCGGGTCCAGCCCAAGGGCAAAGTATCCGACAGCCAGCGAGGCAATGATCATCCCGAACAGGATTCCGGTCGCCAGATAGCCAAGCCCGAACTGTTCGGCCACCAGATCACCCGTCGCGGTACCAAGCGCAAAGGTCAGCAGGATCGCCAGCCAGTAAAAGATTTCGCGCCGTGTGGTGAAGATGGAATGGATCGACAGAGTGCGTTCCGAGGCCCACCAAAGCGCAAAGGTGAGGGCCAGCGCCAAAGCGAAGACCCAAGTGGTCGTGAGCAGAGCGACGCCGAAATTGTCGACCAGATTGTCGGTGACCAGCGTGCCGACCACGGAAATCAAGACCACGGCCAGCCAATAGGACCACGGCCGGTACCGTTTCTGCGCGAATTGTAGCGCCAGGGCCACGGCCAGCACACCCACCATGATCAGGGTCGTGGCGGTCAGACCCAGCCCCAGATTGACGGCCAGATAATCGGCTGCGGTTTCGCCCATGGTTACGGCCGTCAGCTTGATCAGCCAGAAGTCCAGCGTGACATTGGGCACGCGGTTGTATTGCATCGTTTCCGTCATGATCCGTCCCCTATTTGGCCAGTATGGCCAAGGCGGCCGCTGAAAAGGTGTTTGCATGCCCGTCATCATCGGCATTGCAACGCTCGGTCGCCTTGGTCAGCAGGTCGGTGACCGAGGCCTTGTCGCTTGCGCTGATACTGTCTTGCGGCTTGGCCCGGACCGCGCTGATCATGGTCTCGCAGGGCAGGAAATGCCCGGCTTCGTCCGTGACCGCGATACCTTGGACCATTTGAATGCCGCCCGTGCCGACGGACCCGCTCGGATTGTCCAGACCCGTCTGCAACGCGAGCAAAGCCCCTGTCACGGCAGATGCATCGGGGTTGGCGGTCCGCAACGACCGGAGCGATGTGTCGATCAGCCCGTCCACCCCACCCCAGGCAACCGGGTTCAGCGGGCGCATCGTACCTTCGGCGTCATCCCATGCGGTCTCCAGATCGGTTATTCTGGCGGCGGCTGCCGACAGATCCCCCTTGGCCACGATGGCCTGCACGTCGGTGACGATGGTCTTGAGCGGTGTTAAGTCGCCCAGTGATGGCCCCGCAAGGGCGGCGGCTTCGTGCGGGACAAGCCAGTATTCGGCGGCGGCGAAAAGTGCGACCGGCAGGGCGATCAGCCCGACGGCCAGTCCTATCTGTTTGATCATGGCGCAGTTCCTTCGTTGGTTCGCAGGGCCCGCATCGCCCGCGTTGACGCGACTGTCCATGCAACTAAGGGTCTAGATCAGCGCTCTGTATCCCAAGTTGCCCGCTGTCCCGCCGTGGCGATCCATCGAATACCAGACGAAGTGGCGGTACTTGGTTGGCGGGCGAAACCGTTTCTTCACCGGGCAGCCCTAGTCATGGGCCGACGTAGAATGACAGGAGCAAGAATGCCCCCCGCAACCTGCCTTGGCCAATCAGCCATCTTGCGCATGACCTATGCCAAACAGGACCTGTCCGCGCTGACGGCCGCGCTGGTCCGAAGGGTCGTGTCGCCTGAACCGGACCTTGGTGCCATGATGGACCTTGCCACGATCTTGCAAGCGCGCGGTGTGGGATGGGAGGAGGAGGCGTTGGGGTTGCAGAGGCAGGCCGTGGCCAATCAGCCGGTCTATCGAACCTTGCACGGCAAGGGAACGGGGCCGCGCGTGTTGGCTTTGGTCATGCCGGGGAATTTCATGACCAACACACCGGTTGATTTTCTGCTGGCGGGTTCGGATGCCGAACTGATCCTGTACTACATCACCGAACAGACCACCGCGCTGCACCTGCCGCCGCATGATGCGGCCATGCTGGCGATCGGCGAATCTGCGGCCTCGGCCCCAGTTCTTGCCAGGATCGCGCCATTGATTGGGGGGCTGCCACTGCTGAACAATGCGCCCGGATTGATCGCCACCCTGACCCGCGACCATGTTTCGGACCTTATGACAGATCAGCCCGGCCTGCATGCGCCGCGGACTTGCCGCCTGACCCGGGATCAGTTGCAGCGGCAAGAATTTCCGCCCAGCCTGACCTTTCCGATGCTGCTGAGGCCCATGGGGTCGCATGCCGGGCTGGGTCTGGATCAGATCCTCGATGTCGAAGAACTGACGATGTGGCTGGGCGAGCATGCGGTGGAGGAGGTTTATGCAGCCCCTTTTATCGACTATCGCGGGCCGGATGGGTATTACAGCAAGCAGCGGGTCGTGCTGATCGGGGGGCGGCCCTATCCCGGTCATCTGGCCGCGTCGGATCACTGGATGGTCCATTATCTGAACGCCGACATGGAATCCCATCCCGAACGCCGCGCGATCGAGGCGGCTTGGATGGCGGACTTTGAGACCTATGCCGCCCGGCATGCCACGGCCTTTGCCAGCCTGTACCGAATCTTTCCATTGGATTACTTTGGCATCGACTGCGCCGAGGGGCCGGATGGCCGTCTGCTGGTCTTTGAGGTCGATGTCGCGATGATCGTGCATGACATGCATGATCCTGGCCTTTTTTCTTATAAGGCGGCCCCGATGCGACGGCTGTTCGACGCGTTTCTGGCGCTGTGTGAGACGAAGGCTGCCGTGGGGCAGGGGGAGCGCCCACACGTCGGAGGGGTTTTATCTAACTGATATAATTGCATTTCACGGAAGCTCGATTTTTGCGACTGTGTGAGAGGCTGCAATGTGCTTCATTGGGTAAAGACGACGTCAAAGACCGAAACCCGGCACGCGGGCGTCAGAAAGGCCGAAACGGGCGAGTTGTAAATGCTGGGTCATGGCGTTACCCTAGGAGAGCTTGAACCGCGTGCGTTGATCTGGATCAAACGGGAAAGTCCTCATGACCTTGCATCCGCCGAAAATCGGGCCACAGGACTGTGGCGATTGTCCGATACGCCACCGTGCCGTCTGTTCGCGCTGCGAGCCCGATGAATTGGGACGGCTGGAAAGCATGAAGTATTATCGCAGCTTTCAGGCCGGGCAGACGGTGATCTGGTCGGGCGACCGGATGGAGTTTGTCGCCTCGGTCGTCACGGGGATCGCGACGCTGACCCAGACGATGGAGGACGGACGGCGGCAGATGGTGGGCTTGCTGCTGCCGTCAGATTTTGTCGGGCGTCCGGGGCGCGGCGTGGCACCTTATGACGTCACGGCGACGACGGATCTGGTGATGTGCTGTTTTCGCAAGAAACCGTTCGAAGACATGATGGCCACGACGCCGCATGTGGCGCAGCGGTTGCTGGAAATGACCTTGGACGAGTTGGATGCCGCACGGGAATGGATGCTGCTGCTGGGCCGCAAGACGGCGCGGGAAAAGATTGCCAGCCTGCTGGCGATCATCGCGCGGCGGGTTTCCGGGCAGAAACAGCGGATTGGCGCGGTGCAGTTCGATCTGCCGCTGACGCGCGAGGAGATGGCGGATTATCTGGGCCTGACGCTGGAGACGGTCAGCCGCCAGATGAGCGCGCTGAAGCGCGATGGCGTAATCCATCTGCAAGAAAAGCGGCGGATCCTGGTGCCCGATTTGGACGCTTTGTCGAATGAGACGGGCGATGATCAGGTTGGTGAAATGCTGGCGTGACGGCTTTCCATGGCGGTGGGGAACGGTTAGGTTCGGGTTTTGCCTGCAATGGAAATGGCCCTTAGCATGACGGACACTGCACGCCCCCATCTGTTTCGCGACTCGGGTCAGGATGTGGCTGCGACGCACCGCATCCCGGATACACCACAGACACGGGCACCGGCATATCGGCTGGCCTTTGCGGACCCCGACTTCCTGACGCGCGAGGAATTGCGGCCGGTGCGGTTGCAGTTGGAATTGCTGAAGCCGCAGATGATCTTGGATGAGCGGGGGATACGCTCGACCGTGGTTCTGTTTGGCGGGGCCCGGATACCGGACCCGGACAGGGCGGCGGGAGCAAAGCCGGGATTGGCGGCACTGGCACCGTATTATGACGAGGCGCGGCGGTTTGCCCGTGCCGTGACCGAGCGCAGTCTGCTGAGCTATGGGCAGGAATTGGTCATTTGCACCGGGGGCGGGCCCGGGGTCATGGAGGCGGGTAACCGCGGCGCGGATGAGGCCGGGGGGCAGTCGATAGGGCTGAACATCGTCTTGCCGCATGAGCAGGCACCGAATGTCTATGTGACGCCGGATCTGTCGTTCAACTTTCACTATTTCGCCATTCGCAAGATGCATTTCCTGATGCGGGCGCGGGCGATCTGTGTGTTTCCGGGTGGCTTCGGCACGCTGGACGAGATGTTCGAGGCACTGACGCTGATCCAGACCAAACGGATGAAACCTGTTCCGTTCTTGCTGTTCGGGCGGGCCTTCTGGGACAAGGTCATCAATTGGCAGGCCTTGGCAGAAGCGGGGACGATCAATGCCGAGGATTTGAGCCTGTTTCAGTTTGTCGAGACGGCTGAAGAGGCCGTCGCCGCGATGGATGCGTGGGAGTAAGCCCAGCCTTGAAACCGTGGAAGCGAGATCGCCGACAGGCGCGGCATGTGCCGTGGCGGGCGGCGGGGCAGCGCCCGGGGTTAAGGGGCGAGAAGTTTGGTGATGGCGGCGTCGAGCAGGGTCCAGTCGGCAATGTGCAGGCGGACGGGAAGGGTCAGGACCTGTGCGCGAAAGGCGGGCGGCAGGCGGACGGCGTCTTTTTCGGTGGTGACAAGCTGGGCGCTGCGGGCTGTGGCCTCGATCTGCAGCCGTTTCAACAAGGCGGGCGACAGGGGTTGATGGTCGGCGAGGGGCACCTCGCGCAGGATCGTCGCACCTTGGTCGCGCAGGGTCGCAAAGAATTTGGCGGGATTACCGATACCGGCAAAGGCGATGACGCGGGTGTCGTGCCAGTCCATGCCGGTTTTCAGCGGTTGCAACATGGCAGGGATCACCGGTTTGGGCAGGTCGGGCCAGAGCGAGCGAAACCGGCTTTGGGCGGCGCCGTCGCCGATGGACAGGATCAGGTCGGCGCGGGCAAGGCCGGTGGCGACAGGTTCGCGCAGCGGACCGGCGGGAAGGCAGCGCGCATTGCCAAAACCGGTGGTCGCGTCGACGACGATCAGGGACAGGTCCTTGACGACCGAGGGGTTCTGGAACCCGTCGTCCAGCAGGATGACCGAGGGCCCGGACATCTGCGCCAATTGGACGGCGGCGGCGCGGTCGCGGCCAATGAAGGTCGGGGCGAAGGCCGACAGCAACAGCGGCTCGTCGCCGGTCTGGTCGGCGGTGTGGTGATTTTCGCGGACCTGAACCGGGCCTTGCAGGCTGCCGCCATAGCCGCGGCTGACCACGGCGACGCGGTGGCCTTGCACGGTCAGACGCGCGATCAAGGCGATGGTCGCGGGGGTTTTGCCCGTACCGCCGATGTTCAGGTTGCCAATGCAGATGACCGGCACGCGGGCCCGGTAACCCGGCCCGGCCACACGCCGGGCGGTGGCGGCGGCGTAGAGCCAGCCCAAGGG
>JBAXXO010000061.1:0-14050 GCA_037127855.1 Alphaproteobacteria bacterium | reverse complement strand
GGGCAGCGCGGTTGAAACGGGCAGCCCTTTTGGTCGCGGGTCATGTTGGGCGGCGCGCCGGGGATCGAGTTCAACTCAGCCCCCTCGACATCATCGACCCGGGGCAGGGCATGCAGCAGGCCGCGGGAATAGGGGTGGCTGGGGTTGGCAAAGAACGGATCGACGGGCGATTGTTCCATCACCTGCCCACCATACAGAACGATGACCTCGCGGCAAAAGCCGGCAATCACGCCAAGATCGTGGGTGATCAGGATGGTGGCCATGCCGAAATCGCGTTGCAGATCACGCAACAGGTGCAGGATCTGCGCCTGAACGGTGACATCCAGCGCCGTGGTCGGCTCGTCGGCGATCAACAGGTCAGGTTTGCACAAAAGGCTCATGGCGATCATGACCCGTTGGCGCATACCACCCGAAAACTCGTGCGGATACAGGCGGATGCGGCCTGCGGCGTCGGGTATCTTCACGGCGTCCAGCATGCGAACACTCTCAGCCAGCGCCTGCCCGCGTGACAGCCCCTTGTGGTGAATCAGGGTTTCCATCATCTGATCGCTGACCCGCATGTAGGGGTTCAGTGAGGTCATCGGATCTTGAAACACCATGGCGATGTGATTGGCGCGGATGGTGTTCAGCCTGGACAGCGGCGCGCCGATCAATTCTTGCCCGTCGAACGTGACTGACCCCGTGGCGGTGCCGTTCCGGGCCAGCAGGCCCAGAATGGCAAAGGCCAGCTGGCTTTTGCCAGACCCGCTTTCGCCGACGATGCCCAGCGTTTCACCGCGTTGCAGGGCAAAGGTCACGCCATTGACCGCGTTGACTCTGCCATCGCCGGTGGCAAAGCTGACGCCCAGATTGTTCACGTGAAGCATGTCAGCGGTCCTTTGGGTCCAAAGCGTCGCGCAACCCGTCACCGACGAAGTAAAAGGCGAACATGGTGGTGACGAACAGGCCCAACGGGAACAGCAATTGCCACAGCGTGCCATAGGTCATCGTCTTGGCCCCCTCGTTGATCAGCGCGCCCAACGAGGTGCGCGGGGCCTGCACGCCAAGGCCAAGAAACGAGATGAAGCTTTCGGTCAGGATCATCTCGGGCACCAGCAGCGTGGCATAGACCGCCACGATGCCAAAAAGATTGGGCACGATGTGGCGAAAGATGATCACGATGGTGGGGACGCCGGTGGCGCGGGCGGCCTCGATGAACTCTTTGTTCTTCAGCGACAGGGTCTGGCCGCGCACGATGCGGGCCATGCCCAGCCAGGATAGCAGGGCGATGCCGACAAACAGCATCAGGATGGATTGGCCGAACATCACCAGCATCAAGATCAGCACGAACATGAAGGGGATGGCCAGCAGGATGTCGACGATGCGCATCATGATTTGATCGGCGCGCCCGCCGTTATAGCCCGACACGGCGCCATAGATCGTGCCGACCACCACCGAGATGACAGCGCCGATGACGCCGACAAACAGGCTGATCCGGGTACCTTGGGCGGTGCGGGCAAACAGGTCGCGGCCAAGGTCATCGACGCCGAAATAGTGGCCATTGGCAAAGCTGGGTGCGCCCAGTTCGGCCGCATGGCCCATGATCTTGAAATCGGTGAAATCATAGGTATGCGGTGACAGCGCTTGCCCCAGAAAGGCAAAAGCAAAGCACAAGGCCAGCATCACCAGGCCCGTCAGCGCCGCCTTGTTGCGGGCAAAACGGTGCCGGGCGTCGGCCCACAGGCTGCGGCCCTGAACCTCGTCCAAGCTGGCCAGACGTGCGGCGAGTGCGCCCCTGTCGATGGTGGAAAGGGCCATGTCAGTACCTGATCTTGGGGTCGATCCACGCATACAGAACGTCGACCAGAAGGTTGAACAGGATGTACAGGATGCCGACCAGCAGCGTCACCCCCATCATCACGGCATAGTCGCGGTTGGTGGCGCTGTCGACAAAGGCCTTGCCGATACCGCCGGTCGAAAAATACATGTCCACCACCACCGATCCGGTGATCATGCCGACAAAGGCGGGTCCGAGATAAGACAGCACTGGCAGCAGCGCCGGTTTCAGCGCATGGCGGATCACGACATGCGACATCGGCAGACCCTTGGCACGGGCGGTTCGGATGTGGTTCGAGGTCATCACCTCAAGCATCGAAGAGCGGGTGATGCGGGCGATGGACGCCATATAGCTGGTGGCCAGCGCGATGACGGGCATGATGACATATGGCCATTTGCCCCCCTCCCATCCGCCGCCGGGCAGCCAGCCAAGCCATAGGGTAAAGATCAGCACCAGAATGGGTGCCAGCACAAAGCTGGGCAGAACCTGCGCGCCGATTGAGATGCCGACAGCGGCATAGTCAACCTTGGTGTTCTGATAGATCGCAGCCAGCACGCCCAGACCGATGCCGACAGTCGCGGCGACAAAGAACGCTAGGGTGCCATAGCGCAAGGTCACCGGAAAGCCCTGCGCGATGATGTCATTCACCGTGCGATCCTTGTAGATATAGGACGGGCCGAAATCAAAATGCACTACGATGTTCCAGACATAGATGGCGATCTGCTTGTACAAGGGCTCGCCCAGTCCATAGCGCGCGCGCAAATTCTCGATCACCTGTGGCGGCAGGGCCTTTTCGCGGGTAAAGGGCCCGCCGGGGGCGGCATACATCAGGATATAGGACAGCACGATCAGGGTCAGCAGCGTTGGCACGGCAATGGCCAGCCGCTTGAGGATATAGTTCAACATGGGGGGCTCCACCGCGCATGAATGCAGCAGGCAGACCCCCCAAAGTCAATCAGGGGTCTGCCGGCGCTTTGGTCCGGCGCTTATTCCGCGACGCGGTAGAGGTTTTTGGCGTACCAGGTGTTCAGCACGTTGGTGGTCGGCAGGCCCTTGATATCCTTTTTCACGACGCGCACCTGCGTGTAGTGATAGATCGGGATGATCGGCATGTCGGCGGCCAGAAGTTCTTCGGCCTTGGTGTAGTTGGGGTTCGGGTCCGCCATGGTCTTGGCGTCTTTCAGCAGCGCGTCATATTCGGGGTTGGCGTATTTGGCGTCGTTGTTGCCCGAATAGGACGTCCACAGGTCAAGGAAGGTGGACGCTTCGTTATAGTCGGCGCACCATGCATAGCGGGCCATGTCGAAGTCGCCGGCATGCATCTTGTCGGTATGCACGGCCCATTCAAAGTTCTGCGGTGTCATCTCGACACCCAGCGTCTGCTTCCACATCTGCTGAATGGCGACGGCGATCTTTTGATGACCCTCAGAGGTGTTGTAGTTCATCGTGAACTTCAGCGGGTTGTCCGGGCCAAATCCTGCCTCGGCCAGCAGCGCCTTGGCCTTTGCGTTGCGCTCGTCCTGGGTCCAGGCGGCATAGTCGGTCGCGGGCATCTTGAAGCCGTCCATCGCACCGGGGGTCCAGCTATAGGCCGGGATCTGGCCGGCCTGCAGGATGTTGTCGATCACGATGTTGCGGTCCAGTGCGTAAGACAGCGCCTTGCGCACACGCGGATCGTGCAGGCCGGGATTGCCTTTGCCTTCGGCCAGATTGATGATGTAGGTATAGGAACAGGCCGACGGGTTCGACGAAATCTCGTCCGGGTATTCGGCCTTGAGGCGGGGGTATTGGCCCGACGGCACGGTGGAGCGATCCAGTTCGCCGGCCTGCCAACGGGTAAAGGCGGCGTTTTCGTCGTTGATGGTGACGGCTGTGATTGGTGACATGATCACATTCGCCGCATTCCAGTAGGTCGGGCTTTTGGTCATCACGACCTTTTCGCCGACTAGGTGTTCGGTCAGGGTATAGGCGCCGTTGCCGACATAATTGCCGGGTTTGGTCCATTCGGCGCCAAACTGATCGACGGCCTTCTTGTTGACCGGGAAGGTGGCCTGATGTGTCATCATCTTGGGGAAATAGGGCAGGGGGGCGAGGATCCTGATTTCCAGCGTCAGATCGTCAATCGCCTTGATGCCCAGTTCCGTGACGGGCTTTTCGCCGCGGGTGATCTCGCCCGCGTTCACGACCTGGGCCAGTTCCAGATACCAAGCATATTCCGATGCGGTCGCCGGATCGACCAGCCGCTGCCAGCCATAGACGTAATCCTGTGCGACGACCGGGTCGCCGTTGGACCATTTCGCCTCGGGGCGCAGGTGGTAGGTATAGGTCATCAGGTCGGGCGAGAGGTCAAATGATGTCGCACCGGCCGGAATGATGGCCCCTGCCGCATCCTCTTCATAAAGACCCTCGACCAACGAGCGGATGATGTCGGCGTCTTCGACCGAGGTGGCAAGGTCGGGGTCCAGCGATTTCGCGCTGTCCAGCATCCAGTAGGTATAGGCTTGGTTCGCGGCCAGTTCTTCGCCGGTCGCCGGGTTCTTGTCGGCCCAGACCGGTGTCGAAACTGTCACGGCCAGGATCGTCGTCAGCAGAAAGTGTCTTGTCATCATGCTCCCCTTGTTCTTGATTCAATGGCGGCCTGCCATCCAGGATGGTTAAGCATCATGGGCGGACGCAGCCAAGACAAGTCAATTCCGCGCGCTTGACGCGATGACCCTTCGTCGATTTGTCAGGTTGGCCAAGCATTGTGCAAGATTTCGCCTGCAGCCTGACAGTGCGCCCACACCAAATGACACCAGGACCGGCAGGGTTGGGGTGGGCTTCAAGCACAAGAGGCGCGCGCCGTGATCTGGCGCGATGTCAGGCGACCGGGGTCCAGATGACGTCGTCGATCCGGGGGGCATGGGTGGCCAGCATGACCAGCCGGTCGAACCCCAGGGCGATGCCAGACGCGGCGGGCATGATGGCGAGGGCGGCCAGAAAATCCTCATCGATCGGGTAGGTTTCGCCGTAAACGCGCTGCTTTTCGGCCATCTCGGATTGAAAGCGGCGGCGCTGTTCGGCGGGATCTGTCAACTCGCCAAAGCCGTTCGCAAGTTCGACACCGCAGGCATAAAGTTCAAAGCGTTCGGCAACACGCGGGTCATCGGGGGTGCGGCGGGCGAGGGCGGCTTCGGCGGCAGGATAGCGGTCGAGGATGGTGGGGCGACCGTGGCCGAGATGGGGTTCGACCCGTTCGACCAGCACTTTGGACAGCATGTCGGACCATGTATCGTCGGCGGCAGGGCGCAGGCCGTTGCGGGTCATCTGGGCGGCAAGGGATGCGGGATCGGGGGTGCCGTCGGCGGCGAGGGTCGCAAGCAGGTCGATGCGAGCATGGGTCTGAAACGCCTCGGCCACGGACAGGCGATGAGGGGCCAGAAAGGGGTCACAGGTCAGGTCGCGGTAGCGCAGATGCGTGGTGCCGGCGGCCTGACAGGCACGGCGCAGGATTTCGGTACAATCTGTCATCACTGTGGTGTAGGGCTGACCCGCGCGATACCATTCCAGCATGGTGAATTCCGGGCTGTGCAGCGGGCCGCGTTCGCGGTTGCGCCAGACATGGGCAAAGGTGGCGATGCGGGTTTCACCGGCGGCCAGCAGTTTTTTCATCGCGAATTCGGGCGAAGTGTGCAGGTAAAGCCGCCGCGACTGGCCGTCATGGCCGATGGCGCGGGTTTCAAAGCCGTGCAGATGCGCCTCGTTCCCCGGGCTGATCTGCAGGGCTGCGGTATCAACCTCGGTGAAGCCCTCATCGGCCAGCCACAGGCGGAGCGCGGATTGGATGCGGTTACGGGCCAGCAAGGCGGGGCGGCGGTCGCTGTGATGGCGGGGGGACCACCAGTTGGGTTCGGTCATGCGGCTTCTCTCTGGCGAATTGCGAAGATATCGGATAGAGGCAACGGCGACAGAGGGCCCGCATAGCTGGACCGCCCCGCCAGAACAAGGAAACGCGTCTTGAAAGTCATCGCTTCGTCGCTTCGCAAAGGCAATGTGGTCGAGTTGGAGGGCAAGTTATATGCTGTCCTGAAGGCCGAAAACTTCCATCCCGGCAAGGGCACGCCGACCACCAGCGTGGACATGCGGCGTATCTCGGATGGGGTGAAGGTGGCCGAGCGCTGGCGGACGACCGAGATGGTGGAAAAGGCCACCGTCGACGAGCGGGAGTATGACTATCTGTATTCCGACGCCGAGGGGCATCATTTCATGGAGCCTGCCAGTTATGAACAATTGGCCGTGTCGGCGGATGTTGTGGGCGAGGATGATGTCTTTTTGTCCGAGGGGATCAAGGTTTACCTGCGCACCTATGAGGGTGCCGCCATCGCGATGGAATTGCCGCAACGCGTGACGCTGGAGATTGCCGAGACCGAGCCGGTGGTGAAGGGTCAGACAGCCTCATCCTCGTACAAGCCTGCAATCTGCACCAACGGGCTGCGGGTGATGGTGCCGCCGCATATCGGGGCGGGGACAAGGATCATCATCAACACCGAAGACCGGGCCTATCAAGGCCGCGCACAGGACTGATCGGGCCCAGAGGTTGTGCAGGAGGCTCCCACACGTGGGAGCGTTCTTTTATTGATCATATCATTGGATTGAGAGATTTTATCCAGGTTTCTTGAGCCTCGGTTGGATCGGTGGTGAATGGGCAGCCACCCTTCTCTGCCGGCCCTTGGTTGCTTGAGTGATGGCTGGCCGCTTCGGCGCTGCGATGGTCAGGGTTTTGGGTACGCGGTTCACTGTGGACCTGTTGCCGCAAGATTTGCCAGTCGGCTGTGGGTAGGGCCATGATCTGCCTCAGGCTGAGGCCTGTGTTGATCTGGCTGGCACCGTGATCGTTGGCCGGGGTGTCTTGTGGCCCTGCATCGGTTTTGCTGCCTGGGCCGCCAGCCAGGGGTGCCGGATTTTCTGCCGATTTGGATTCATGGGTTGTCGGTGAAGGAAGGGAGTATTTGAGCCAGTATGAATGCGGATTTCGGTGTGCTGATGGCTTGGTCTGTGCGGAGCCTGCGCAAGGCCGTGGCGGGGCGTGCTGGGGCTTCAGGATTGCGGTGGTGATTTTTGATTGGAATGGCAAACTGACGCGCTGTCCGGGTGTGGCGGCTGGCAAAGATCGGGCGGGTTTTTGTGGGCGGTTTGTGTTGCGGGCTGTGGACTGTCACGTCTGATGCCAGCAAAGGCCCTGGCGCTCCGCAGATCAAGATCAGTCGGTGAGGTTGGTCGGGTCGTCGATAAAGGGGTCGGCAAGACTCGGGTTGGCGAGGATCAGGAAGGCTGCGGCATTGGGGCCGAGGGTCAGGGTCTGACCGGTCAGTGTTGCTGCCAGCGAGGGGCCGCTGAGGCTGGCTGGTCCGGCCAGGGTGACGTTTTTCGGGTCGGGTGACAGGTTGAACACGCAGAGCAGGCTGTCGCCGCGGGTAAAGGCCAGCAGCGGTTCCGGCAGATCATGAAACCGTGTCGCACCGGTCATCAGAGCAGGCGTTGCGCGGCGATACGCAATCATGGCGCGGTAGGTTTCCAGCACGGACCCGGTCTGGCCCAGTTGCGCAGCCACGTTGCGTGCCAGTTGCGGCGCCTTGATCGGCAGCCAAGGTTTGCCATTGCCCCGGCTGAAGCCGCCATTGACCGATGCGTCCCAGACCATTGGCGTGCGGGTGTTGTCGCGCCCGATGGGTTCGGGCCAGAAGTTGATGCCTTGGGGATCGGTCAACTCCTCCAATGCCAGTTCGGTATCGGTCTGGCCCAGTTCCTCGCCCTGCCACAGACAGATCGAGCCCTGAAAGCTGAGCAGAAGCGTGCCCGCCTGTTTGGCAAGCGCCTGAACCGAGGTACCGTGTTGGGCCCAGCGGCTGGCATGGCGGACGACATCATGGTTGGAAAAGGCCCACATTGGCCAGCCATCGGGGGCGCCAGCGAAGAAATCATTGATCCGACTGCGGAAAAAGGCGGCGGAATAGTCATAGCCCATCATCTCGAAGCTGTAGCATTGGTGCAGGCGACCGGGCGCGGTATAGGCGCCCATCATGGCGATGGCGTGATGCACCTCGCCCATTTCGCCGACCGAGGTGGTGGCGGGATAGTCGTCGAGGATACGGCGGATGCGTTCCATCCACAGCAGGTTTTCGGGTTGGTTCTTGGAAAACAGGTGGTATTGCATGCCGTAAGGATTGCTCTCGGCTTTGGTCTTGACGCGGTAATCGGCGGGGTCGTCACGCAGCAGGGCGTCCTTGTAGAAATAGTTGACGGTGTCAAACCGGAACCCGTCGACTCCGCGGTCGAGCCAGAAGCGCAGGACCTGTTCCATATAGTCGACGACGGCGGGGTTGCGGAAGTTCAGTTCGGGCTGTTGGGGCAGAAAGGAGTGCATGTAATATTGCTTGCGCCGCGCGTCCCAGGCCCAGGCCGAGCCGCCGAACACCGACAGCCAGTTGGTGGGTGGGGTGCCGTCGTGATTGGGGTCGGCCCAGATGTACCAGTCGGCCCGTGGGTTGGTGCGGTCACGGCGGCTTTCGGCAAAGAACGGGTGCTGGTCGGAGGAGTGGTTCAGGACCTGGTCGATGATGACTTTCAGGCCGAGGTCATGGGCGGTGCGGACAAGCGTGTCGAAATCGGCCAAGGTGCCAAAGACCGGGTCGATATCGGTGTAGTTGGACACGTCATAGCCCATGTCCAGCATGGGCGAGGTAAAGACCGGCGACAGCCAGACGCAATCCACACCCAGTTCGGCCAGATAGGGCAGGCGGCGGGTGATGCCCGCAAGGTCACCGACACCGTCGCCATTGTCATCCTGAAACGACCTTGGATAGACTTGATACGTCACTGCGCCGCGCCACCATTCCGTCATCGTAGTCCCCCTGTGGATTTACCCCAGCATAGGGCGTGACGGCGGGTCGTTCAAACTGGTTTCAAGACAGTCGACGGGGGGTGTGGGGGGCATTGTACGGGTGACAACGGGCGTGGATTTGGGCAGGATGGCGGCATGAAGCATGTTGCGATCGCCCTGATCCTGCTATGTCTCGCGGCCTGCGGCCCCGCACGGCAGAGCCGCCCTGTTGGGCATGATACGGTGACGGTGCCGCGGTTTGACGATGCAGCACCTCATGACAAGGTCGGGCGCGCGCCGCTGGCCTATCCGGTGCATGGCATCGACGTGTCACGCTATCAATCGGGTCTCGATTGGCGGCAGGCGCGGGCGTCGGGGGTCAATTTCGCCTTCATCAAGGCCACCGAGGGCGGCGACGGCTATGACCCGATGTTTCCCAGCCATTGGACCGCTTCCACGGCGGCGGGGGTGCGGCGGGGTGCCTATCACATGTTCTATCACTGCCGCCCGGCCATCGAGCAGGCGCGCTGGTTCATCACCCATGTGCCGCGCGACGCCACCGCGTTGCCGCCGGTACTGGACTTGGAGTGGACACCCACCTCGCCCACCTGCCGCATCCGCCGCCCCCCCGAGGTGATCCGAGCCGAGGTGCAGGTCTTTGTGAACGTCGTGGCGGGGCATTATGGCAGGCGGCCCATCTTGTACACCGCGCCGGATTTCTATGACGACAACGAGTTGTGGCGGCTGTCCGGCGTGGATTTCTGGCTGCGTTCGGTCGCAGCACCGGTATCACAGCGCTATCCGGGGCGACCGTGGATGTTTTGGCAGTATTCCGGGACCGGATTGGTGCAGGGCATTCCGGGCAAAGTCGATCTGAACGTTTTTGGCGGGTCAGCACAGGATTGGGTCGCTTTTGCGGGTGGTCGGCGGTAGAGCAAGTTTCCCATGAAGCGTTTTGCAAGGCTTTTCGAATGCGTTTGGTGTGACCTTGATCGTCGTGGCGTCCTCGGCTGCGGTGCACAGGGCGGCAAAAGTCGCCTTTTTGCACTGATCGCTGCGAAAGAGGAAAGCGGTCAACGACCCGGTTTCGGGCGCGTTTGCCATCAGTGCCAGTTTGGCGTCGCACAACGGGCTGGGCGCGATGAAATACCATGCCTCCATCTGCGCCACGCAAGGGTCAGCCGTCGATGCGGATGCGAGAGTTTGACGGATCGAATGGGCTGTCCTCGACCACCACGCAGTCCCACAGATCGCGGTTCATCCGCACCTTGAGCTTTGTGCCGACCTCGGCCAGATCGGGGCGCACATAGCCCATTCCGATCTGCTTGCCAAAGGACACCGAATAGCCGCCCGAGGTCAGACGCCCGACCTTTTGGCCGTCATGCAGCAAGGCCTCCTTGCCCCAAGGGTCGGTGTCGGCCGGGCCGTCGATCAGCAGGGTGCAGCATTTCGACCTGATGCCCAGCGCCAGCATTGCCTCTTTACCCTGAAAGTCCTTTTTCAGGTCGACGAAACGGTCCAGGGCGGCCTCCAAGGGGCTGGCGTCGCGGCCCAACTCGTTGCCAAAGGCGCGGTAGGACTTTTCCTGACGCAGCCAGTTTTGCGCCCGTGCGCCGACAAGTTTCAGGCCATGCTTGGCGCCTGCGGCCAGCAGTTGGTCCCACAGGTAGCGCTGCATCTCGATCGGGTGGTGCAGTTCCCAGCCAAGCTCGCCGGTATAGGCCACGCGGATGGCGTTGACGGGGCACATGCCCAGTTCGATGCGGCGGGCCGACAGCCATGGAAAGCGCTTGTTGGACAGGGCGGTTTCGGGGTCGGCGTCCTTGATGAGGTCGGCGAGGATCTTGCGGCTGTTGGGACCTGCGAGAGCGAAGACGCCGTATTTGGTGGTGACATCCTCTTCGTTGATGCGGCCAAAGCGGTCTTCCTCGGCCATGATGGCCTTGTAGAGATAGTCCTCGTCATAGGCGTGCCATGCCCCGGCCGAGACCAGATAATAGTCATCCTCGGCCAGCCGGACGATGGTGTATTCGGTGCGGGTCGTGCCCTGCGGGGTCAGGGCATAGGTCAGGTTGATACGGCCGACTTTGGGTAGGGTGTTGGTCGTGAACCAATCCAGGAACGCGGTCGCCCCCGGCCCGCTGATACGGTGTTTGGTAAAGGCCGTGGCATCAATCAGGCCCGCCGTTTCGCGGATCGCCCGGGCCTCGTTTACCGCATGTTGCCACCAGCCGCCCCGGCGGAACGACCTTGACTGATGGTCGAAATCCGCGGGCGCGTTCAGGGGGCCATAATAGATCGGGCGTTCCCAGCCGTTGACCTGTCCGAATTGCGCGCCAAGCGCCTTTTGCCGGTCATAGACGGGGGCGGTGCGCAGGGGGCGGCAGGCCTCGCGCTCTTCGTCGGGGTGGTGCAGGATGAAGACGTGGTTATAGCATTCCTCGTTCTTGCGGGCGGCGTATTCGGTGGTCATCCACGCGCCATAGCGTTTGGGGTCCAACGAGGCCATGTCGATCTCGGCCTCGCCCTCGGTCATCATCTGGGCGAGATAATGGCCAGTGCCGCCCGCAGCGGTGATGCCAAAGGAAAAGCCCTCGGCCAGCCACATATTGCGCAGGCCGGGCGCGGGGCCGACCAGCGGATTGCCGTCGGGGGTATAGCAGATCGGGCCGTTGAAATCATCCTTTAGCCCGACGGTCTCGCTGCTGGGCAGTCGGTGGATCATCGACATGTATTCCGCCTCGATCCGGTCAAGATCCAGCGGGAACAGATCGGCGCGGAAGGATTGCGGCACGTCATACAAGAAGCGGGCCGGGGCGTTCATCTCATACGGGCCCAAAATCCAGCCGCCGCGTTCTTCGCGCACGTACCATTTGGCATCGGCGTCGCGCAAGACGGGGTGTTGCGGGTTGGTCTTGCGCCATTCGACCAGCATGGGGTCGGGTTCGGTGACGATATACTGGTGTTCGACCGGGATGGCGGGGATCTTTATCCCCAGCAGCTTCGCGGTGCGCTGGGCGTGATTGCCGGTGGCGGTGACGACATGTTCGGCATGGATGTCGAACCTGTCGTCTGACGGTACAAGGTTCCCGCCCATTTCGTGCATGCGGGTGCATGATACGATCCATTCCGACCCGGCCCAGCGATAGCCATCGACCTGCACCCGGCGTTCAAAGCTGGCACCAAGTTGTCGCGCGCCTTTGGCCATAGCCTGTGTCACGTCGGCGGGATTGATGTAGCCGTCTTGCGGGTGATACAGCGCGCCGACAAGGTCATCGGTACGGACAAGGGGCCAGCGGTCCTTGATCTGGCGCGGTGTCAGGAACTCATGATGGACATCGGCGGTTTCAGCGACCGAGGAGTACAGCATGTATTCGTCCATCCGTTCCTGCCGCTGGGCCATGCGCAGGTTGCCCACGACATAAAAGCCAGGGTTCAGACCCGTCTCGGCCGCTAGGCCTTTGTAGAAATCAACCGAGTATTTGTGGATATGGGTGGTGGCATAGCCCATGTTGAACAAAGGCAGCAGGCCAGCGGCATGCCAGGTCGAGCCCGAGGTCAGCTCGTCGCGTTCCACCAGCAGCGTATCCCAGCCCGCGCGGGCAAGGTGATAGGCGATGCCGGTGCCGACAGCGCCGCCACCGACGACCAAAGCTTTGACATGGGTTTTCATCAAGGCGCCTCCGACAGGGTTCGCGCCCTGTGTGCCCGATGCCAGCCAAGCGCATGCAATACCCGCCGACATGGCACAGACGAAAACGACATCGGGGGCGAAAAGCGGCAAGGTCGGGGCCTGGAACGGTGTGGTCGTTTGGAACGACCCTGCTGCGATGGCGATGCGGATGATCCAGATGGAGGCCAGTCCGGGCCATGCCATTCTGGTGCCTGTTTTGCAGGACCCGCCGCCGCTGTCTGCGCCGATGACCGGGGTCTGCCTGGGTGGCAAGGTGGTGGGTCGGTACGGCAAGGAAGGCGGTGAATACGATTGGCCTTTATGGTTGACCGGCCATGATCGAAGGGGGCAGGTTCATGGTGACGCGCGGCGGGGGACAAAGGGGCAGGCGTATCACCTGTCCACCTAGCCCGGATTTGTCTTTCTGGCGGACGAGGGCTTCGCTTTCGTGTGAGTCTTGGTGCTGGCCAAACGTGGTCCGGCGCGTTCAACCGACGTCACCTCGGCACCTGATGAAACGCGGCTTGCCAAGGGTGGGGGTCTGGGCGATGCAGGCGGGTATGGGCGGGGGTGGGACATCATGCGCAAGGTTCTGATCACGGGCACGGCGGGGTTCATCGGCTTTCATCTGGCGCGGCTGCTGTTGGACGAGGGGTTCTTGGTGCAGGGCTTTGACGGGATGTCGGATTACTACGACGTGGCGCTGAAACAGCGGCGGCATCAGATCCTGTTGCAGCACCCCAATTTCACCACGCTGGAGGCAAGGCTGGAGGACAGCGCGGCGCTGGACGGGATTGCCGACAGTTTCCAGCCCGAGGTGATCGTGCATCTGGCCGCACAGGCGGGCGTGCGCTATAGTCTGGAACAGCCGCGCGACTATATCGACAGCAACATCATCGGCACCTTCAACGTGATGGAGGTTGCGCGGCGCTTGCAGGTGTCGCATCTGCTGATGGCCTCGACCTCCTCAGTCTACGGCGCGAATGCGGCGATGCCCTTTGTGGAGACCGACAAGGCCGACAGTCAGTTGACGATCTATGCCGCGACCAAGAAGGCGACGGAAAGCATGGGCCATGCCTATGCGCATCTGTGGGGCATCCCAACCACGATGTTCCGGTTTTTCACGGTCTACGGCCCGTGGGGGCGGCCGGACATGGCCTTGTACAGGTTTGTCGACGCCATCCTGCACGACCGCCCGATCGACATCTATAACCACGGCGAGATGTACCGCGATTTCACCTATGTCACCGACCTTGTCCGCGCCATCCGCCTGCTGATCGACGCCGTTCCTGTCATAGGCCATCCGGTAGAGGGTGACAGCCTGTCGGTGGCGGCACCGTGGCGGGTGGTGAATATCGGCAATTCCGACAAGGTCAAACTGCTGGATTTCGTCGATGCCATCGAAGTGGCGACGGGCCGCAAGGCCAAGCGCAACTATATGGACATGCAACAAGGCGACGTCCCCGCCACCTGGGCCGACGCAAACCTGCTGCGCAGCCTGACCGGCTATTCCCCACAGACGGATGTGAAGGACGGGATTGCGGCGTTTGTGGCGTGGTACCGGCAGTATTACGACGTCTGACCGCCTCACCCTCGCAACCCGCACGGACAGACGGTTGCGCATCACCTCTCTGACGCAACACTCCCAACGACTGGCATTTTATGTCTCAACCCCTCCTGACCAAACTCTGCTGGAGGCGGT
>JBAXXO010000060.1:0-14091 GCA_037127855.1 Alphaproteobacteria bacterium | reverse complement strand
TGGCGGCGGACACCAAGGAAAGCGACCGGTTTGACCCGGTGACTGTGGCGGATCGGAATTCGGAAACCGATATGCGCGCTGTTTTGGCGCGGCGGCGTCCACAAGACGGCATCCTGGGCGAAGAGTTTGGGCCCAAGGCTGGGACCAGTGGCCTGACTTGGGTGTTGGACCCGATCGACGGCACGCGTGGTTATCTGTCGGGAACGCCAACTTGGGGGGTGCTGATTGCCGTTTCGGACGCAAGGGGGCCGATCTACGGCGTGATCGACCAGCCCTATATCAAGGAACGGTTTGAGGGCGGTCTGGGGCGGGCTGAGGTCAACGGGCCGATGGGGCGTGCTTTGCTGAAGACGCGGGCGGCGCGGCCTTTGGCGGAGGCCATCCTGTTCTCGACCTTTCCCGAGGTGGGCCAGCCCGAAGAGGGCGCTGCCTTTCGCAAGGTGGCGGCGCGGGCGAAACTTGTGCGCTATGGGACGGATTGCTATGCCTATGGTCTGATCGCGGCCGGCCAGATCGATCTGGTGATCGAAGCCGGTTTGCTGGCCTATGACGTGCATGCCCCGATTGCCGTGATCGAGGCCGCGGGCGGTGTAGTGACCGATTGGCAGGGGCGGCCCTGCCATCAGGGCGGGCAAGTGCTGGCCGCGGCGAACCCTGCCATTCATGCCGAGGCTTTGGCGCTGCTGAATTGCTGACCACGACCGATCGGCGCAAGGCGGTGTGACATACTTGCTGGAACGTTCGCGAATTGTTAGCCTTTGGGGCGAGGGTCGAGGTCTTGCCCCTTTTGTCGCCCGGCTGGTCCCGTTCCAGCAAAGGGGTGGAGTTTGCAGGGAGTCCGCATGGGTGATACTCTGATCAGGGGTGCGGCGGTTGTCGTGACAATGGATGCTGACCGATCCGAGGTTGCCGGTGGTGATGTGCTGATCCGGGGCGGAGTGATTGCCGCCGTCGGGCGCGGATTGGACGCCACCGGGGCCGAGGTGATCAACGCGCAGGGCTGTGTGGTGACGCCGGGTCTGGTCAACACGCATCACCATTTGTACCAGACCCTGACACGTGCCGTACCGGGGGGGCAGGATGCCTTGCTGTTTGGATGGCTAAAGACCCTTTACCCGATCTGGGCACGTTTTGGCCCTGAGGAGATGTTTGTGTCGGCGCAGGTCGGGCTGGCCGAATTGGCGCTGTCGGGCTGTTCGATGAGTTCGGATCATCTGTATCTCTATCCGGGCGGTGCACGGCTGGATGATACGATCGCCGCCGCAGCCGAGGTCGGCTTGCGGTTCCAACCGACACGGGGCGCGATGAGCATTGGCGAGACTGCTGGCGGACTTCCGCCAGACAGTCTCGTCGAGCGCGAGGCGGATATTCTGGAGGATATGATCCGCGTGGTGGACCGGTTCCACGATGTGGGTGAGGGCGCGATGTGCCGGGTGGGCTTGGCACCCTGTTCCCCCTTTAGCGTCAGCCGCGACCTGATGCGCGACACAGCGGTCCTGGCACGCAGCAAAGGCGTGATGCTGCATACCCATCTGGCGGAAAATGACGAGGATGTCGCCTATTCGCTGGACCGGTTCGGCTGCCGTCCGGGGCAATATGCCGAGGATCTGGGTTGGACGGGGCCAGATGTCTGGCACGCCCACTGCGTCAAACTGAATGGTTCGGAAATTGAACTTTTCGCGGGATCAAGAACCGGGGTTGCGCATTGTCCATGTTCGAATTGTCGCCTTGGGTCGGGGATCGCTCCGCTGCGTGCGATGCGGGACCGGGGGGTTAAAGTGGGCTTGGGGGTCGATGGATCGGCCAGCAATGACGCTGGTACGCTGGTCGCCGAGGCGCGGATGGCCATGCTGTTGCAACGCGTGGCGCGGGGTGCCGATGCCATGTCTGCCCGGGAGGCATTGGAAATTGCAACGTTGGGGGGGGCGCAGGTTTTGGGTCGCCCGGAATGTGGCGCGTTGAGTGTGGGCAAGCGGGCGGATGTGGCGATTTGGGACATGTCGGGGTTGGAGGCGGCGGGGTCGTGGGACCCTGTGGCGTTTCTGCTTGCCGGGCCAATGCGGGTCAAGGACTTGATTGTCGAGGGGCGGCGCGTTGTCGCGGAAGGGCAGATGGTGACGCTGGACCTTGGTAAGGTGGTTGAGCGGCAAAACCGGCTGGCCCGACGTCTGATGCAATGATACCGGTGCGGCATGGCCCATAACTACGATGCGCAGCGGCGCGAGACCTTTGACACCTTTGCAAGTCAGCCCAAGGGGCAAACGCTGCCCGCGACGGCTGTGGTGGATTTCCTGTTCTTCCTTGAGGAAACGGACGCCGACTGGAAAGGCTTTGAAAAGGCACTGATCAGCAAGGGCTTTTCCACAAGGCGTGACGCCGATTACATGATCGCCTCCTTCGGCCCGATGCCGATTACGCCCGAAGCCATCTGGGAGCGTGAGAAACAGGCCACCGAACTGGCACTTGGCTATGACTTTTATCCCGATGGCTGGGATCTGGGCGAAGACTGAGCTACCGCCCCAAATTCGGACAGGGAGGGAAGCGACGATCCGAGGTATGCCGGTCGCCAAGCACGAGGAGAACAGAGATGTCGAAACGCAGGAGCCACGACGCAGCCCTAAAGGCGTGAGTTGCGTTAGAATCACTGAAAGGCGAGCGCAACGTTCGGGGGCTTGGGACCGCGGATGAGGTCCCTACGACGATGATCCACCCTTGGAAGAAGGCGCTTTTGAAAGGGGCCGGTGGTTCTTGAGCGCGGGGGCAAGTCGACTGCGGCTGCCGAGATTGCCGGGGATAGGGTTCGTGATTTGCTTGCCAAGATCGGAGAACTGGCAGTGGCCAACGATTTCGTGTCACCAAAGCTCAAGCCGTTGACCGGGAATCTAGGCGCGGGATGATCGAACGAAACCATCGCAAGTTGCCGGTCGGGGCTCAATGACAGCTCTTGTCGATCTCGCGGTCGTCCTTTCTATTTCGCGCCGAAGGGCGAGAGTGCGACGAACCTCGACCTGATGGTGCAGGTTGACAAGCAGTTCTTGGAGGCGCCGTTTTATGAGGTGCGACCGATGACGTGGCCTTGCAAAACGAAGGCCATGCCGTGAACGAGCCTTTCCAGAAGTCCGGCGCGCCTGAGATCATGAACACCGATCAGGGCAGCCAGTTGGCATTCTTGGACTGGACCGACCCGCTGAAACGGGTCGGGAGCCGGATCTCAATGGACGGCGAAGCCCGATACGTCGTCGATATCTTCATTGAACGCCTCTGGCGGACTGCGAAATTCGAATGCGTCTATCCCACGCCTTGGGGGCTGGATCACAGGGCCGAGTTGGCGTCGGGCGATGGATCATCTTCCACAACCACCAGCGGCTCCATGCCGCCCATGGCGGACAACCACCCAACGTCTTCTAATTCAACGTAACCCAAACCGATCAGCAAGTGCAGCCAGTAGCTTAAACCAACCGGAAATCTGTCGAACAGTTCGGGAGTAGTGCAGTCGCCGCGTCGAACGCCAAAGGGCTCTGAGACGGAATTCGGGGAAAGATGGGCCCTGACATCGGCCAATCATCGTTTTGGCGGGGTCGTCCGTCAATCAGACAGCACGACTTGGGGCGTTGCGTTTGGTCGCAAGCGGCGTGCGGGCAGGTTACCGAGTGTGAACACGCTTTGACTAGCTTTTGGCATCAAGGCGTTCCCGCGGAGGTATCCATGCCCGATACAACGACAATTCAATCGCTGCCCCTGATAATGCCATCGCAGGCACAAAAACATGTGACCCATAACGAGGCGATGAAGATACTGGATGTCCTGACTCAATTGACGGTCAACACCCGGACGCGGACAGCACCGACGGCCACGCCCGTCATCGGTGAGGCGCATATCGTGGCTGCAGCCGCCACCGGGGCCTGGGCCGGTCAAGCCGGCAAAGTTGCCGTGTTCTATGGCGTGGGTTGGGAGTTTTATGCGCCCGTGAAGGGCTGGCAAGCCTATATCGTGGCGGAAGCGGCAGTGGCTGTTTACACGGGCACGGTTTGGGCTGCACCGTCCGAAAGCCCGGCAGCGTTTAGTCAGCTGGGTGTGTCCTCAAGCCCAGATGCGACGAACCGGCTTGCCGTATCCTCACCAGCAACCCTGTTGAACCATGCGGGTGCTGGGCATCAGGTCAAGATCAACAAGGCCACATCAACCGATACGGCCAGCATGATGTTCCAGACTGGGTTTTCGGGTCGCGCCGAGATGGGTACGACTGGTAGTGATGATTTTGCCATCAAAGTCAGCGCGAACGGGTCAACTTTTACCGAAGCCTTGGCGCTGGACCGCATCACGGGCCGGACCAAGGTGCAAAAAGGTTTGCGGCTGACGCCTGCGGCAGGGGATCTTGCAGCGCCGGTTGATGGCGAAATATGGTATGACAGCACGGCGGCCAAGTTTCGGGCTCGTCAGAATGGCACCAGCATCGATGTGGTGGCCGGCGCGGGGGGTGTCTTTTCGGACACAGCCTTCACACTGCAGGATGATGGCGACGCGACCAAACAAGCCAAGTTCCAGTTGTCGGGCCTTGGTGCTGCCACAACGCGGACAGTGACCCTGCCCGATGCCAGCGGCACGCTGGTATTGGCGGATTCGGCACAAATCCTGACCAACAAGTCGATCAACCTGTCGTCCAACACGATCACCGGCACATTGGCCGCGACCAGTGTCGGAATGACTGGTGGTGGCACGGCACAGGACTATTCCGGCTTTGCCACGCGTGCGGCCTTTGTCACCTGGGCCAGCGGCAAGGCACCCGCCGTCGGGACGGTGATCGACGCTGCGGGCTATGCCTATCGTTACACAGGCTCGGCCACCGCGATCAGCGATCTGCCGGGTTGGGTGCCGCAGGGGCTGGTCTATCCCGACCACTGGACGCAAAACCTGACCCCCGGCACGACGAACATGCAACCAGCGATCAATGCGGCGCTGGCGTTTTCAGCCATGGTCTATATGGCGAGCGGCATCTATGCCGTCGGTGCTACGGTTGCGTGGGACAATGCGACTTTGATCGGCAACAATGACCGGGGGGCGCAAAGAACCTTGATTCAAGGGCTTGCCGCGGCAATACCAATCGGGTCGGCGATTGTCGCACCGGGTCGATCCTCGACCATCCGGGCGCTTCAGATTGGCTATGACGTGTTGACCGGCACTGAGACGCAGGATCAGCGTGTCGGGCTTGATTGCCGTGGGCTTTCCCTGGTCTTGCAGCGTGGTGCGGTCATCGATGAGGTGGTGTTTGACAATGTCGGCACTGCGATCAGCGACTATGGCGTTGGGGAATTCTCGGTCACCTATGGCATGCTGGAAATCGTGAAGCACAGTTACCGGGCCGTGGACATCCGTGGCACCGAGCGGACCGGCTCGGTCTGGCTGAACCTGTATATAAATGGCGGAACCACCTACGCGCCGGAGGGCGGGTTCTGCCTGACGGGGCAGGGTGCGGGCGGCATGATTGGCCAGTTGAACATCGAACACTGTGCCTATTCGGGCTTTCCGCTGCGGCTGGAGGGTTTGCAGGGCCTTGTCATCAACTCGCTGCACATCGAGGGAGTAGACTGTACCAACGACAGCTTTGGCTATGTCGGGCTGGACAGTTCCAGCGTGACCATCCATTCCGCCAATTTCCTGAACACGCGGATGACCGCGAACAACACGGCGGCGTTCCGCCTGGCGCGAGCCGGTTACCAATCAACTGGCGTACCAACCTTGCTGACCACCGTCAGCGCAACTTCGAACCTGAAAATCGGAAAGTTGCATATCAAGGGACTGGCCAATCCCAATACCGGGCTTTATCCGACCTATCCGGTTGGCCGGACCGGGGTTCGCAATTGCACCGGTTTCAACCTGTTCAAGCGTAACACCAGCTATACTGATCGCAACTGGTTGGTCGAGGTGCAGGATTATCTTTGGGCGACCTATCCCGGGCAGGCGGCAGACCGCCAGTTGCTGGAATTCCCCGACATCAACTATTCAGGCAGCATTCAGATACGGCGGCTGGGCGAGCGGGGCAGCAACGTTGTATCCTATGACAATTATGTGTTGAACGGCTGCTTTGACAAATGGTTGACCACAACTGCCACAGTGACCGCTGGCGCGCAGGAAGTTGCCAACAAGTGGACCCTGCGTGGCATCACGGGCGCAGTGACGGTAGATAGGGTTCAGGACAGTTTTGGAGCGAACGCCCAGTTTGACGCGCGTATCACGGTGGGCACAGCAGGAACGTTTCAAAGCTGGGATCAGGATATAGGCTTTCCGGTGGAATGGCTTGGCCAACCCCTGCGACTGACCTTCGATATGAAGGCCGCTGCTGCCGGCCGGGTTCTGGAGCAGATCACCGCCACTTTCTTGAACAATGGCGGTGGCAGCCCCGCCAACATCTTCAAACAGGTGTGGAGCGGCAGCGATAGCAAGCTGGATGCGACGACGGACTTCAAGACCTATGTTCTGGATTTTGCCGCTGTGGACCCGGCCTCGGTCGTCACCTTGGGCACTGCGGCAGTGATGCGGCTGAGTTTTCAGTTCAACAATACGACGGCCGTTCGGGCACCTGTGGTGACCTTTGGCAATATTTCGCTGGTTCGCCTCGCGGGGATAAAGTTCGCCCGTGCGCCCTATGACCGGCTGGCATTGGCGGCGTCGGACGTGGTGGGGTTGGGGGCGCTGGCGACGGCGGCCAGTGTAAACCTGACGACCCAGGCCACCGGAACGTTGCAGGCCGCACAAATGCCTGCCCATACCGGCGATGTGACCAGCTCGGTCGGCGCGCTTGCCCTGACAATTGCGGCGAACGTGGTGGACAATAGCAAATTGTCCCAAGTGGCAACCGCGCGGCTGAAGGGGCGCATATCGGCTGGTACCGGCAATGTCGAGGATCTGACGGGAACCCAGGTCACGGCAGTGCTCGACGCGTTCAGCAGCACGACCAAGGGGCTTGTGCCGGCCTCAGGCGGTGGAACAACGACATTCCTGCGCGCGGATGGCAGTTTTGCCGCCCCGGCACCCGCCGGATCGACGACGCAGATGCTGTTCAACAATGCCGGTGTCACGGGCGCGGCCAGCGAGGTTCTGGTCGAGAACAACCAGTTGCGTCTGCCCAACGCGGCCAGCTTTTCCACCCCTGCGGCTGGAGGAACGCGGCTTGTTGGCCGGTCAGACGCCGGCCGTACTGTACCGGCGTTTCTTAGCCAGGATGGTGTGGTTCGCGATCTTCAGACCTCGCTTGCACGCAATTCGCCGGTGATCTGGAAGCCGGTCCCGGGTAGTAACAGTCTAAGCGTAATCGGGTCGGTCGCACCTCTTTCACTTGGTACGGCAACCGCGGTCCAACTCGCCGCGACCAATCTGCACACCATGTCGCCGAAACTGGAATATCTGGTCACGGTGGCCGCAGCAAACGCCGTGGCAGGCTTCTATACGAATACGGGCATGTGCGCTTTCGGCGGCACTGCGAGTTTGGGCGGGTTTCATTTCATCGGTCGTTGGGGGCCGGTCACAGGGGTTGCCACCACAACCAGCCGCGCCTTCTTTGGCATGGTTGGCAACCTTGGTATCACACCCACCGACGTGGAACCTTCGACTCAGCTTCACTGTATAGGTATGGGATGGGACGCTGCGGATACAAAAATCCAGATCATGTGCAACGATGCGTCGGGCACCTGCACCAAGATTGATCTAGGGGCATCTTTCCCGCGCCCCACGACCGACCGCACGGCACTTTACGAACTGGCGCTGTTCAACCCGAAAAGTGCGACCGGTAGCGTGTCCTGGCTGGTGACAAATCTTGTCTCGGGGGCGACAGCCTCGGGCAACATCACCACAGACCTGCCGGTGGTCGGTACAATAATGGTGCCGCGTGGCTATATGAGCGTTGGCGGCACGTCATCCGTGATCGGCTTTGGATTGAACTCGCTGTATGTTGATCCGTTGCTGTAACGCGTTTGCCGAATTTGCGTGGAAGGGGCGGCCCTCGGGTCGCCCTTTCGTATTTGACAGGCTATCGCTTGGTTTCTAGACAGGGGCAGATGCAAACAGGTGGAAGACTGGTGACCCGTCATTTTTGCCATGAACCAAAGGTGGCCAGACTATGAAAATCGCAATGATCGGGACAGGTTATGTGGGCCTGGTCTCAGGGGTGTGTTTCTCGGATTTCGGGCATGATGTAACTTGCGTCGACAAGAACCCCGGCAAGATCGCGCAGTTGCAGGCCGGCAAAGTGCCGATCTTTGAGCCTGGCCTGGAAGCGTTGATGGCCAAGAATGTTGGCGGGGGTCGCCTGACCTTTACGCTGGATCTTGCTGCGGCTGTTGCCGGGGCGGATGCTGTGTTTATCGCAGTGGGCACGCCCACACGGCGCGGCGACGGTCATGCTGATCTGACCTATGTCATGGCGGCTGCAAGTGAAATCGGCGCTGCGCTGACGGACTATGCCGTGGTCGTCACCAAATCCACCGTGCCGGTCGGCACCAACCGCAAGGTGGCCGAGGTGGTCGCCGCGGCCAATCCGCAGGCCGAGTTCGACGTTGCCTCGAACCCCGAATTCCTGCGCGAAGGGGCCGCGATCGACGATTTCATGCGCCCCGATCGCGTCGTGGTCGGCTGCGAGACCACGCGTGCCCGCAAGGTCATGGCCGACATCTATCGCCCACTGTCGTTGCGCGAGGCGCCAGTGGTCTTTACCGGCATCGAAAGCGCCGAAATGATCAAATACGCTGCAAACGCCTTTCTGGCCACAAAGATCACCTTCATCAACGAAATCGCCGCCCTATGCGAACGTGTCGGTGCCGACATAAAGGATGTGTCCAAGGGCATGGGGCTGGACGGGCGCATTGGCAGCAAGTTCCTGCATGCCGGCCCCGGCTATGGTGGGTCGTGTTTTCCTAAGGATACCAAGGCTTTGGCCCGCATCGGGCAAGAGCATGCCGTGCCCATGCAGATCACCGAAACCGTGATCAAGGTGAACGATGAGGTGAAGCGCCGCATGATCGACAAGATCGTCGATCTGCTGGATGGCAATGCCAATGGCAAGACCGTTGCCATTCTGGGTGTCACGTTCAAACCCAATACCGACGACATGCGCGATGCCCCGAGTCTGACCATAGTGCCTGCTCTGGTTGGTTTCGGTGCCAAGGTTCGGGTCGCCGACCCGCAGGGCAAGCGCGAAGGCGAGGCCCTGCTGCCGGGCGTGCGTTGGACCGAAAATGCCTATCAGGCGGCACAGGGTGCCGATGTCGTTGTGATCCTGACCGAATGGAACGAATATCGCGGCCTCGACCTGGACCGCATGGCCCGCAAGATGGCACATAAGCGCATGGCCGACCTGCGAAATGTCTATTCGCAGGAAGAGGCCAGCAAGGCAGGCTTTGACAGATATGTCAGCATAGGTCGGTAATCACCCCTAACAACGTGCTGAAGACGTCAGCCCTTCGGAACCGTTTTCTTCGTTGCGGCGCAAGCGTGCCTGTGGTCGCGCCGCGCCGGGCAAGGCAGCCATCGGTGGCTTGTGTCATGGAGGAGACTTGGGCGTAAACCCACATGGCGCCTTGGCGCGGGTGGGCGGCAAAGGGCAAGCGCCTGATTGGCAAGGCTCCCTTTGGGCACTGGAACAACACGACCTTCATCGGGGCTTTGCGCCATGATGGCATAACCGCCCCTTGGGTCATCGATGGGCCGATCAACGGCAGCATCTTGCCGACCCATGTCGCGCAGGTGCTGACCCCAACCCTGCGCCCGATCATGTCGCGCGGGCGACAACCTAAACCCGATAGCCTTGAAAGCCGCACAGGCCCCGCCATCCGCAAGGCCATCAAGACGGCAGGCGCCAAACTGCTCTTGCTCCCCGCCTCCTCGCCCGTCCTCAACAAGACTGACTTGCATAGGCAAAACGGCCCCCAGACGGCTTTTTGATTCTGCTCATCTTTGCCAAATCCGAACATCTGCTGCGAAAAGCAGCGGCACGCAGCAAGGAAGCTGTCTGGCGCAAGATTGGCGCGCTCCGCGACCAGTTCAGCCCAGTGGACTGCGAAAACCACCTGCCAAGCTTAGGCGATGGTTCCGTTTGACACCGGCCCTATCTGAACCGTATCGAGGGTCGACTTCTTCAGCGGCGTGCGACTGGTTGCGTGCGATTTTCGGGGCAAACGGGCGCGCAGCACTTGCCCGAAGCCGTGCCGCAATCACAGTGACCCAGCGACCTTGTGCCTAGAGCCGATTACACTCAATCTGTTTCAGATTGAGTGTAATCCAAGACAGACAAGCCGTTGGTAATGTTGCGAGTTGCGTCGGGTCAGGTGAACCTGATGGAACGCAACTCGCTATGAGGGCCCGACAAACCCTCTCTATGGGCGGTCAAGTTGGGCGAGACAGGATCTGCGCCTGTCAGCGCTCCAGAGCTTCATGTGCATAGCGTTCCAGGGTCGCCAGACCGATCAAAAAGGTGATGCCGCAAAACACGAACACATAGGTGGGACTGGCCCAACCGGCATAAAAGGTCGGATAGAACCCATGCCGCACCTCGGCAACCATGTGGGCAACAGGATTCCACCACAATATGTTGAACAGCCATGATGGGAGATCGTCGATCATGACCAGCGTCCCAGAGGCGATCATCATCGGACGGTTTGCCATCCCCCACAGGTTATCATAGGCCGGAAACAGCATGAACAGAACCGAATTGAAAGCGCCCACAGACAGGCCAAGCAGCCCCGCCATCGCCAGACCCAGCAGCACCGGTTGCGTGTCAAAGTTCACCCGCAGACCGTAAAAATAGATCACCCCCAAACACAAGGCGACAAAAACGATCACTTGGATCAGAAAGCTCAATATGGCCCGTGCAAGTAGCGTGTCCAAGATCGTAACCCCAGGAAAGCCCAGCAATTGTCGTGAAAAGCGGACCGATCCGGATACCCGAACGCTGATGAGCGCATATATGTGAAACGGAACGACGCCTGTGATGTAGAAAAGTGGGAAATTCGTGCCCAGCGGCGGAGTCCTGGTGATTAGACTGAAGGTCAGCGACAAGATGGCGACCGTCGCAATCGGGTCGATGATCGCCCAAAGAAACCCCAACGAAGATCTGCTGTCATGTGACCCGATTTCGCGCAAGATCAGGGCGATGATGACGCGAAGGGTCCGAAATCGCAAAGTCTTTGGCACTTGCGGCGCCTTGGGTGCTTGAAAATCGGCGCGATCGGCAATTGATTGCTGCATTTGTTTGTGATTTCCAGTCCTGTAGTATGGTGTGACTTCGGCAATTGCCACTCTGCGCTTGTGGGTCACAGTGTGCTTGCGGTATGGGTGTATCGCAAAGCATTGTGACGCGCAAATCTAAGCGTCCATTCGGAAGAGCCGACTTGACCCCGCCTTCAGCCAAACCAGACGTGATTGCTAATGCGGACTCGGAGCGCACCGAAACCGGTCCTGCGTCCGGCGTCGAGCAGAATGCGGTCTTGACGCCGATGACGAGGAGGCCCACGGGTCCACGTCGGCGACTTGCCGCCGTGGACCTGAGCGTCGCCGATCAGCGACCTTCTGCCCCATTGGACGGGGAGCTTGACGAGGGCCATGTCGTTGACATTGGCTATGGTGGCTCTGGGGGTCCGGTTCGTCCCGGCCCGCGCGCCCGAAAAAAGGCCGCAAAACTGGCGATGTCGGATCTGCCGGATGTTTCTGGCCCACAAGAAACACATCTGCCCGATGATGGCCATCGCAACCAGATCGATTCGACGCAATCTGTTCAGGCCATCTCCTCCGAACTTCCGCAGGTGCAAGTTGAACCGTCAGACGTGATGTCCCTTTCAGGCAGGGCGGTCAGACTGCCGGACCTGCCACAAGGCGAAATCGTGACGGTCGACGACATGGGTAAAGATGGCCCCGTCGTGGGCGGCACCGAACGTCGCCGCATCAAGCTTAGGGCCGAAAAAAGTGCGGCGCGATCTACCAAGAACAACGATGCCGCCAGTTATGTCGTAGTGCCGGCGGTCGCCATGGCGCAGATGCGTCCACGGCATTACGGCGTCGTCTTGATGTTCCTGTTGATGGTGATCCTGCCCACGTTCAGTTATTCGGTGTATTTGTGGACCAGAGCCGCTGATCAATACCAAAGCAATGTTGGCTTTGGCAGCCGTACGGAAGAAGCCGCCTCGACGTTTGACTTCCTCGGGGCCTTGGGCGGAATCTCGAAAAACGGCTCGAGTGATATGGACATCCTTAGCCAGTTCATCATCAGTCAGGAACTGGTGGCCAAGCTGGACCGGGAACTCAACCTGAAAGCCATTTATTCCAAACCATCCGATGACCCGCTGAACGCCTTTGTCAAGGATGGCACGATCGAGGATCTTGTCGCGTATTGGCAGCGCATGGTCATCGTCAATTATGACAAGGCAACTGGCCTGATGGCATTGCAGGTTTTCGCCTTTGACCCTCAGGACGCCAAAAAGATCGCCGAGGCGATCTTGCAGGAATCTACAAAGATTATCAATGACTTGAGCTTAACTGCGCAGGTCGATACCACGCGCTACAGCAAGGATGCATTGAGTGCTGCCGAGGCAAAGCTGGCTGACGCGAGGCTTGCGCTGTTAGATTATCAGGTGCGCAACCGCATTGTCGATCCGAACAATACGATTGCCAGCCAGAATGGTGTGATCAGCAATCTTAACCAGCAACTGGCGACCACCCAGATCGAACTGGATATGTTGGCCGGCACGGTTGGCAGAAAGGATGTGCGGTTTTCCAGCCTGAACCGCCGGATCGAGGTCATCAAGAACCGCATCGCCGAAGAGCAGTCCAAAGTTGGCACAAGCACGGATGGCACGGCGTCGGGATTTGCAGAACTTATGCAGGAATTCGAACGCCTGAAGGTTGATCAGGATTTCGCCGAGCGCGCTTACCTTGCCTCCCTTGCTGCATATGATCAGGCCATCAACGACGCGCAGCACAAGACACGCTACCTTGCCGCCTATGTTGCCCCCACCTTGGCCGAAGCGCCAACTGCCCCCAGTCGCCCGCTTGCGGCCCTGTTGGTAGCCTTGATCGGGTTCTTGCTTTGGGCCGTGGTTGTGCTGACTTATTACGCCCTGCGTGACCGACGCTGACGGGATTTTTTATGATCGAGTTGATCAATCTGACCAAGGCGTATTACTTCAAAGGCCATGCGAAATTCATTGCCCGAGATATTTCGGCGGTGTTTCCATCCGGCTCTCGTGTTGGCATGCTGGGTCGAAACGGGGCAGGCAAATCGACACTTCTGTCAATTATGGCGGGCAGCGTCAGGCCTGATCGGGGTCGCGTGCGCGTAACTGGCAGCATGTCTTGGCCAATTGGCCTGCAAGGCTGCATCCACCCAGAACTGACAGGTGTGCAAAATGTCAAATTCATCGCCCGAATCTATGGCGTGGATACGGAAGAATTGCTTGATTTTGTTTCGGACTTTGCCGAGCTCGGCCAAAATTTCAATCAGCCGGTGCGGCATTATTCGTCCGGGATGCGGGCACGGCTGAACTTTGGCATGTCGATGGGCATTCGCTTTGACACCTACCTGCTGGACGAAGTGTCGGCCGTCGGCGACGCGGGTTTCAAAAAGAAAAGCAAGATGGTCTTTGATGATCGCATGTCCAGTGCCGGGGTGATCATGGTCACCCATTCGGACAGCATGATCCGCCGAATGTGCACCAGCGCCGCAGTACTGGAGGCGGGGCGTCTGACCATGTATCAAGATGTTGATGAAGCAATCGAACAGCATAGCCGCAACACATTGGGCGCAGACTACAAAATGTCAAAGGAGTTCATGGAAGAGTGAACGATGATGCTGCTGTTCTGCGCGCCGTCAACCAGAACCCAGATCAGCTTTCCTGTCGGGATGTAGGTGATATGCGCCTCTTTTACGCCAGCCTGTCCGGCGCCAGGATCGGTCGCCAGCGTAATCCTGAAGTCGGTCGCCACCGCGCCTTTGCTACCAAATTGAAGGCTGTCGCCCTTTGCCGCGTCATAGTCGGTGACCCAGTCATGCCCCTCCCTGCCCAGGCCCGTAAAGACGAAGACATCAGCCCCCCCCCCGCCCGTCAAGAC